>NZ_JTEV01000033.1 GCF_000786105.1 Bdellovibrio sp. ArHS | reverse complement strand
TTCAAGTGTTCGTACTCTTTTACGCGTTTTTCAGTAGCTTCCGCAGCCAATTTGCGTGGGAACAAAAAGTTTCTTGCGAAACCTTCAGAAACGTTCACCAACTCACCAACACGACCTACATCTTTAACATCTTTTTGAAGAATAACTTTCATGTGATCTCCATTTCGTTAGTTGTTTTCAGCAGGCTTCACCTTGTTCAGGCGCGCTCTGAAATCAACCCAGTAATCGATCAAGCCAACTACGCTCAAAACAAGCAATAACTGACCGACCAAAATTATGTACGTCAGAACTCGCATGAAAACACCGGCTTTCATTGAGTTCAGAAATACCTCCAACACTGCCAGCCCTTGAAAGAAAT
Source organism: Bdellovibrio sp. ArHS (assembly GCF_000786105.1). NCBI lineage: Bacteria > Pseudomonadati > Bdellovibrionota > Bdellovibrionia > Bdellovibrionales > Pseudobdellovibrionaceae > Bdellovibrio > Bdellovibrio sp. ArHS. The sequence continues at coordinate 41,863 of NZ_JTEV01000033.1, read as the reverse complement.
AAAGAACGATAACAACGTTCACAATATTCACTGCGAGGATGGAAGTGGCCTTACCGCCAAAACTCACCATTGTCAGAAGGAAGGCAGTCATCGCAACCCAAATTACAAAATCCGGGACACGATATTCCAACAACTTGAGCTGAGAGGCAATTTTCTCACGGGGCAAATTGAGCCATGAAAAAACCCTTCTCTCAAATATAAGCCCCACACCCAGCGCTATTATTAATAAAATAACGATGGCTGAAGGGATCTGCTGCACCAGAATCGCCGGATCCAACTTTACGGCTGGATTCATTTTCTGAACCTGACCCGAAAACTGCTCCATTAATTTTTGGACTTCAGCATACGTGTTGATTCCGTTCTTTTGAAGTGCTCCAAAAAGTCCCAAGCCAGCGGCTGCAGAACCGATTGCGACACTCGCAAGTCCAGAGATCCACCACCCAACACCCTTTTGCTCTAACTCCATGTAGGCCCCTAAAGTCATCCAAACAGAGCCAAGGAAAAGCGCCAGAGGTTGTGCGTTCAGGAGCCACGCTGCTCCTGTTACCACCAGTCCCAAAATCCAAAAGGCGACGGGACCGTAGGTTTTACGTAGCACACGAAGAAGAGGCGCGCCCATAACCACAGTCAACATCGACAACAAAATCGAGAGAGATGAAATTGTGATGAACTTCTGTGGCGTCGCGGTCTTCTTCATGGATTACGCTCTTAATTATTCGCCTTTATCGAAACGTTCTGCTTTTGCAGCTGCGAAAGCAGCTTTACGAGCAGCGGCTTTTGCTTCACGCTCTTTTTCGCGTGCAGCAGATTCAGAAAGACCTTTTTTGAAGCCTTCCATGAATTTAGCCAAAGAAACACGCTCGTCTAGACGAGTGTGCATAAAGCGAAGAACTTTGTCGTTGATACGCATAGTTCTTTCAAGCTCAGAGATAGCTTGAGTATCTGCTTCGAACGTAGAGTGGAAGTAGATAGCCTTTTTTGTTTTGCCAATTGGAGTCGCTAGAGTTCTTTTGCCCCAAGTTTCCAAAGAGTTAACAGAACCTTTGAAAGATTCGATTGTCGCTTTGTTCTTTTTGAACAAATCTTTTTGCTCTTCAAGAGTTGCATCTGGGTGCATAAGGACCACAACTTCGTATGGCTTCTTTGCAGATTTAGTAGTTTCCATGAACTATATCCTTTCGGTTTAAGCCCCCACCATAGCGAGTGGGAACAAGGATGACTTTTTTAAAATGTTTAGAGGGTTTAGCACGGCTTAGGACCAAGCACAAGGATTAGGCATTTGAATAGTGAATAAACCAGCCCTAGAATAGGTAAATGGTCACTTTTATTGAGATTCTGGATGGTCCCAACGAAGGTTCTCGCTTCAAGGTAGAAGACGGAATCACCCTGGGACGCTCTAAGGCTGACATCATTATCAAAGACCCCAAAGTTTCGGGGACCCACGCCCAAATCGCTATAGACGGGAAGGGGCAATTTGTTTTGATGGATTTAGACTCATCCAATGGTATTCATATCAGCGGACGCCGTGTAAAAAAAGTCGCGTTATTACCAGGAGTTATCTTCGAAGTCGGGCGGACTCAGTTTCAAGTCATCGCGGTGGAAGAAGAGCTCGCCATCGACTTCAGCCGCCTTGTGACTTGGCGCAATATTTTGAAAGACAAACTCGCAGAGGTTCCTCCTCCGGAAGCACCCGAGGAAAGCCTCATATTGCAAAGATTTAGCCCCGCGTTAAAGCTGACGTTCACCCAAGGCATTCAAGCCGATGAAGAAATTATTTTAGGCTATGGCCCCCGCAAGGCGGGTTCCGAGTCCCTGGATATTGAGCTTCTAGATGAAGAAGCCCCGAAGGAGGCCTTCGAGCTTCGTCCGGGTCCAGGTATGGTGGAGTTAAAAATTAAAGCTCTAGGGCGTGTGACTCTTAACAATAAGTCCTCAGATGCCGAAATGCTTAAAGATGGTGACTTGATTTCTTTTGGAAACACGCTCATTAAAGTGACCTACTTGTAGAGGATTTTCATGTTAACGACACCCAAGACCACCGGCAGCTTTGAAAGCTTCGACGGCACTTCGATATATTACGAAGTGCGCGGGCAGGGTGAGCCTCTGATTCTTATTTATGGAATCGCCTGTATCATGAATCACTGGCACCATCAGATCGAATATTTTTCGCACCGATACCAAGTCATCACCTTTGATCTTCGTGGTCATCAAAAAAGCAATCCGGTGACGGACATGAGCCAATTGACGATGGAAGCTTTGGCTAAAGACGTCTTTGCGCTTATGGACCATCTTCAGATAAAGAAAGCCCACTTCGCAGGACACAGCTTTGGCGTGCCAATTATGCTTAAGGCTTATGAGGAAAAGCCGGACATATTCTTATCGATGATTTTCATCAATGGCTTTGCTCGCAATCCCATCAAGGGAATGTTCGGCCTGGATGTCATTGAACCTTTTTTCTATTTCGTGAAAGAACAATACGAGAAACAACCCGACGTGTGGAATACTCTGTGGAAATTGGCTGTCGACAACCCGATGTCCGTTTATATCGCCGCACTAGCTGGTGGTTTCAACTTACGAGTCAGTCACATCAAAGACATTGAAGTATATTTACGGGGTGTCGCAAGGCTGAACCTAGAGGTTTTCATCACGCTTTTTGAAGAGCTGATGGAATATAACGGTGAATCCGTTCTAGAAAAAATTGCTGTGCCAGCACTGATCATTTCTGGTGAAAGAGATATGGTGACGCCACTGCGCTTTCAATATCACTTCAAAGAAACCATTCCGCACTCAGAGTTCGTACTCGTGCCTTACGGGTCGCACTGCACCCAGTTGGATTTTCCCGACTATACGAATCTTAAAATAGAGAAGTTTCTTAAGGAAGTTTCCGGGAAGTAGCGGCTTCTTTCCCTTTGCCTCTAACTTAAAACAAGAAAGCCACCCTTAAGGTGGCCTTCTTTATTAACGGTAACAGACGAATTATCTGTAAGCCGCTTTTGTGATATCAAATCCGTAGCGCTGAACAGAGTCATCAGATGTGAAGACAATTTTCACATATTCGCCGTCAATAGTCGTCGAGAATGAGTCATCATTCTTTCCGCTCATATCGGCAATTTTTTTACCTTTAGCATCGAAGAACTCAACTTTGTCATAGTCTCTTTCAGTATCAAACTTCGAGAAATATAACGCGATCTGTTTTGCACCAGGAACACGCACTTCGAATTCTTCCTTCGTCTTTTCTTTGTAAGGATGAGCCGAAGAAATGTTCACAGGAACAGTTTGCCAGTTTACAGGATCATTTGGATCTGGCGCTGGCAATGTATTCGTCAACATCGCATACGCATTCACCATGCCGCCCTTGGATTTACCACGAAGGCCCGCGATAGGCTTAGACGTCGCGATAATTCTTTCTTTCATTTCAATCGCTGTTAGATTGGGCTCATTAGCTGCCAACAAAACCGCCATACCAGAAACGTGTGGCGTTGCCATCGAAGTTCCTGACCATGAATCGTATTTACCACCCGTGATCGAAGAAACGATGTTAACACCAGGAGCGCCGACGTGAACTTTCGTTTTACCGTAGTTCGAGAAAGAAGCAATTTGACCTCTGTTGTCTACCGCGGCTACTGAAAGCACGTTTGGCACGTCATAAGTTGCTGGATAAGTAGGGCTTGCGTCGTTGTTGTTCGACTCATTTCCCGCCGCCGCAACAAATAAAGCTCCGGCTGCGTTGGATCTTTCAATTGCCTGCTTCAGAGTTTCAGAGTAACCGCCGCCACCCCAAGAGTTCGACATAATTTTCGCACCCATTTTTGTCGCGTAGTCGATACCTTTAAGAGCGCCATCTAAGGAACCTGAACCACTTGCGGAAAGGAATTTCACGCCCATGATACGAACGTTCCAAGCAACCCCGACGATACCTTTGCCGTCATCGCCTGTACCACCGATAGTGCCCGAGCAGTGTGAACCGTGACCGTGATCATCCAAAGGATTTCCGGTCGGCGCATTTGCGTTCACAAAATTAGCACCATGAATGTCGTCGATGATGCCGTTTCCATCGTCGTCAACACCAGGTTTGCCGTTAAGTTCCGCTTCGTTCGTCCACATATTGTTAATCAAATCAGGGTGATTATAATCAACACCTGTATCAATAACCGCTACGATTACATCTTTCGAACCCGTCGTGATGTCCCACGCTTGTTCCGCGCCAATATCAACGCCAGCGACACCTGCTCTGCGTTCAGAGTCTTGTTGTCCGCTATTTTTTAATCCCCACAACTGACCCAGCATAGGATCATTTGGAGTTTTATTAATACGATAGATGTAGTTTGGTTCTACGATATCGACGATTGGATTTTCAGAAAGGGATTTAACAACATTCGACTGGATTTCAAAAACCGGGCGCTTGATCACCACGATGTTTTGTCCCGGAATTGTGTCTTTAATGTAAGACCCAAGTTGCGCGCTAAGAACATTGACTGAAGATTTCGCGGAAACAGAGTCTTTCAATTTGACAATGTACTCACCTGGAACTGATTCAGCCGGCGCTGCGAACGCGTTTGCACCAACTAGTAGTAAGCCCAACATGGCTACTTTTGAGGCTCTTTCCATAAGCCTTTTCATATCCCCTCCTTCAATGGGTGATTCGATCGACGACGAGGAAAAATTTTCCCTGCACGTGCCCAGTTCCAAAATGGTACCAATGTGAAGGTGAGCTGGTTATTAAATTTTGAAGAGAAGAATTAATTGAGGCCAATTCTTGGCACTAGGTCTTGCTTTTCTCGACGAAGGACCAGAGAAGTTCTAGCCCTTCTACCCTTAGGCACGACTAAGAAACGGCTTTTTTTCCAGACGAAGGACTTGTTTTTTCCTCGATAAAATCAAAACTCAGTTGCTGCGGAGATTTGAGAGTCGCAATCTTCTGTGGATTCGCAGCGATCTCTTTTTTCTCTGTCGGCGTTGTAACATTGACGCCATAAGAGGTTTTCATGAGGTGTTTGATAAACGCTTCTTTGACACCCTCTGGAGCATCTTTGTTAAAACCTAACTCTTGCATCAAAACATCAATCTTCTTCATAAGCCAATCCTTGGTCTAGTTTCGGAAGTTTGTTGCGTTAGCTTTAGAGGGAATTCAGAAAAGATGTGATGTCGAAGATGTCTCTCAATGAGACGACCTTCGCTGCGCAGTTTAAAGGTTAAAATTTAGAATAATTATTTCGTGCCGAGGGGATTTTTCGCTCGCGACGTCGCTGGCGAGGCTTCTATTTCGCGAATACGATTTGCCACGCCGCGCGCCCATTTCGCGCCATTTTTTGCGTCGAAATGAAGGCCGTCCGCAGTGGTGCGAATATCCTTTTCAGTGACACCGATGTCGCGAGTGCTGTCGATCACCCTACAACGCGGTTCCACTTCTGTTTTTATAATTGAAATCACTCGCGCCAGGCGTTCGTTTGACTTGTAGTAGGGTTTAGAGCCAACTTTGTCGGTCCACGTTGGCGTCACCCAATAGCAAGAGCCACTGAATTTGCCTTTGGTTAAAGTCTCTGTGATTTGTTTAACTTGAGCGACGACGGCTTTATCTGATTGGGGCGTTGGGCTTTTATAGTCTGCAAAATTATCACCCAGCTCAACGATCAATCTTTGTGGTTTCGTCTCATCCAAGAGGGCCGAAAGAAGGGGAGCTGTGGCCTTCGTGCCGCCAGGAATTATTTTTTGACGATCATTTTGGCGATCGGCAAAACCATAGCTTAGTGTTCGTTTCGCTGCAGAAGAGTCGGTGAATGAACGAGCCGTGCCACCGGCAAGTCCGACCGTGCGCACGTTTTCCTGCGCGACTTCATTAAAATATTTGTGAAGATTTTCACCAAACGGGCCGACAACATGGGAGTCACCAATAATAAGTGTGTTGGCAAAAGAGGCCTCTGAAAACAGGCAGAAGATTAAAGCAGACGCGATGTATTTCATATAAATATCGTGCCGTCGATCCATCACAAAAACAAGAATGCCTGGCAAAGACTGGTCTGGGTTTCTTAGAAATAAAAAAGGGAGCCCGCTGGACTCCCTTTTTACATGGCTTTATCAAGGCTCAGAGTTAGCCTGCGCCGCCATCTTTGTGCTTTTCACGTTTTGTCACGTTGGCCACAAAAAACTCACGGTTCATGCGGGAAATATTGGTAAGTTGAATTTCCTTTGGACAAGCCGCCTCACAGGCGCCTGTTGTCGTACAAGAACCGAAGCCTTCAGCGTCCATCGCCGCAACCATGCGCATCGCGCGTTCTTTTCTTTCAACCTGTCCTTGGGGAAGCAAGGCCATGTGCGAGATTTTTGCAGAAGTGAAGAGTGCTGCAGACGCATTTTTACAAGCCGCCACGCAAGCACCACAACCGATACATGTCGCCGAAGACATCGCCTCGTCCGCATCGGCCTTGGGAACCAGAACCGCATTTGCATCAACTGCATTTCCTGCATTTTGGCTGATATAACCACCGGCAGAAATGATGCGATCCAAAGAAGAACGATTTACCATCAAGTCTTTAATCACTGGGAAAGCTTGGGCGCGGAACGGCTCGATGGTCAAAGTAGCACCGTCCGTGAAGTTTCTCATGTGCAATTGGCACACCGTCGTAGACTTCATCGGACCGTGGGCTTCGCCGTCGATAACAAAACCGCAGGCCCCACAAATACCTTCACGGCAATCGTGATCAAATGCGATGGGCTCGTCACCTTTAGCAACTAGCTCTTCGTTCACGGCATCTAGCATCTCGAGAAAAGAAGCATCTTCAGACACATTCTTCGCTTGAAGATCCACGAAGCCACCTTGGTCTTTAGGACCTTTTTGTCTCCATACTTTTAAAGTCAGATTTAATGTTTTTCCAGCCATTTTACGCCTCTTATTTATAGCTACGAGTTGCTAGATGTACGTTTTCAAATTTCAATTCTTCAGTGTGGCGAACAGAGGCTTTGTTTTCGCCTGTGTATTCCCACGCAGCTACGTGACAGAAGTTCGTATCATCACGCTTCGCTTCGCCGTCGACTTGATATTCTTCACGGAAGTGACCGCCGCAAGATTCTTTGCGCTCAAGAGCATCACGACACATCAACTCGCCCAACTCCAAGAAATCGGCCACGCGTCCTGCTTTTTCAAGCTCAACGTTAAGATAGCTTGCCTCACCTGGGATGCGTACGTTTTGCCAGAATTCTTCACGAAGTTTAGGAATCTGCTGAAGAGCTTTTTTAAGACCCTCTTCGTTACGACCCATACCACAGTATTCCCACATGATGTGACCCAGCTCTTTGTGGAAGCTGTCAACCGTGCGGTTTCCTTTGATGTTCATAAGCTCAGAGATTTCTTCTTTAACCCCATGTTCAGCCGCTTTAAAGGCGTCGTTGGTCACGGACACTTTTTCAAGCTTGGTGTTTCCAAGGTAGTTACCCAAAGTGTAAGGAAGAACGAAGTATCCATCTGCCAAACCTTGCATAAGCGCCGAAGCACCCAAACGATTGGCGCCGTGGTCAGAGAAGTTTGCTTCACCGGCGACAAACAATCCAGGAATCGTCGATTCCAAATTGTAATCAACCCACAAGCCACCCATTGTGTAGTGAGGCGCAGGGTAGATCATCATCGGTTGTTTGTAAGGATTTTGACCCGTGATCTTGTCGTACATTTCGAACAAGTTGCCATAGCGCTCGGAAATTTTATCTTGGCCCAAACGCTTGATGGCGTCCGCAAAATCCAAGTAAACAGCTTTGCCGCTTTCGTTGACTCCGCGGCCTTCGTCACAACGATATTTAGCCTGACGAGAAGCTACGTCTCGAGGAGCCAAGTTACCAAACGAAGGATAGACGCGTTCTAGATAGTAGTCGCGTTCATTTTCAGGAATATCGTTTGGATGGCGTTTGTCGCCGACAGCTTTAGGAACCCAAACACGTCCGTCATTGCGGAGTGATTCAGACATCAACGTCAGTTTTGATTGGTTTTCGCCGTGAACAGGAATGCAAGTTGGATGGATTTGCGTGTAACAAGGGTTCGCAAAGTAAGCACCACGTTTGTGAGCTTTCCATGCGGCCGTCACGGCACAAGCCATCGCATTCGTAGAAAGGAAGAAAACATTCGAGTAACCACCACTTGCGATCACAACCGCATCGGCTTCGTGGGATTCAATTTCACCAGTGACAAGATTGCGTACGATGATTCCGCGCGCTTTCCCGTCGATAACAACAAGATCCAGCATTTCGCGACGAGTACGAAGCTCGACAGTCCCTGCATCCACTTGTCTCATCATTTCGGAGTAGGCTCCCAACAGAAGCTGCTGACCTGTTTGGCCGCGCGCATAGAACGTACGGGAAACTTGCGCTCCACCAAAAGAACGATTTGCCAAAGTTCCGCCGTATTCACGCGCAAATGGAACACCTTGCGCCACCATTTGGTCGATGATGTTTGCAGATACTTCTGCCAAACGATACACGTTCGCTTCGCGGGCGCGGAAGTCTCCGCCTTTTACTGTGTCATAGAAAAGACGGTAAGTTGAGTCACCATCGTTCTGATAATTTTTCGCGGCATTGATACCACCTTGCGCGGCCACAGAGTGCGCGCGGCGCGGAGATTCGTGCACGCAGAAGGCTTTCACTTTGTATCCCAATTCACCCAATGAGGCGGCTGCGGATGCTCCCGCCAAGCCGGTGCCAACCACGATGATGGAATGCTTTCTTTTGTTCGCCGGATTTACCAGTTTGTAGTCGAATTTAGATTTGGTCCATTTAGATTCAATTGGGCCACTAGGAATTTTGCTATCTAATTTGTTAGCCATTTATGTGCTCCTTAGTGTGCAAACACAAAAAGATAAAGTGGTTGAGCGATAAAACCCAAAGCTACAATGACGCCATAAGCGTAGCTGAGTTTTTTCCAAAGACCGCGGTAAGTGCCTTCCATCAAACCAAGCGATTGGAATGAAGAACCAACACCGTGACTAAGATGGAATCCAAGAAGGATCAGTGCCACCACATACCAAACAACATAGCCTGGCTGTTGAAAGACTTCTTCCATCAGCTTAGCAAGATCACGCATGACCACGCCGTTCACGTTTGTTTCGTAGTGAGTGCCGTATTTGAAAGTGATCAAATGAAGAATGATAAATACCAGGATCAAGGAACCCTGCACTGCCATCGTACGGGAAGCAAGGCTGACTTGTTTTTTCCCTGATGCAGAAACCGCGTAGCGCGAAGCCTTTGCGGCCCTGTTTTGCGCGGTCAAAGAAAACGCCATGAAAACATGCGTGAACAAAGCCAGAAGCAAAACGGCTTCCGCAACGTACAGTATGTTACCGCTGGTGATCGCATGTCCGTAAGCATTGTATGCATCGTGACTGACGAAGATTAATAAATTTCCGGCCATGTGAGCGAGTACAAAACCTGCCCAAACAAGACCAGAGATCCCCATTATGTATTTTTTCCCGACGGTTGAACCGAGAAATCCTGACATGGTGAAAAACCCCTTGTGTTGTTACATTGTATTTTCTCAATAAGTTTACAGTTGAACTTACTCCTCGGGGGCTGGACTTGTCTATGACACCCGTCATGTATCGCGACACGTTAAATATGGAATTTAGTTTTGCCTTTCCTAGACTTGCGATAGAACAAGGCCTCTAAAAACGGGGTAAAAACATGAAGATTTTTGTGTGTATTAAGCAGGTGCCCGACACCGAAACAAAGATTAAAATCACTCCCGACCAAAACGGAATCGACACGGCGGGAATTAAATGGGTTTTGAACCCTTATGATGAGTATGCAGTTGAAGAAGCCGTTAAGCTTCGCGACGCCAATGCCGGTTCCCAAGTTTGGGTTTTGAGTGCTGGCCCTAAGACGCGCGTTATCGAATCCCTAAGAACAGCTTTGGCGATGGGCGCAGATGAAGCCATCGTGGTAAATGCCGAAAATCTAGACAACTTCTCAACGGCGAAGGCTTTGGCGGAAGTTATCAAGGCTGAAGGCGGCGCTAAAGTTATCTTCTCTGGTAAACTGGCGATCGATGACAATGCCTCTTCAGTAAGTCAAATGCTTGCTGAGTTTTTGAATGTTCCCCATACAACTGTCGTATCAAAATTTGCTTTTAACGGCGAAAACGTTGTTGTTGAGCGCGACATCGAGGGTGGCGCAAAAGAAGTTGTGCAAATGATGACTCCGGCCGTTGTTGCTGCCAACAAAGGCTTAAATATGCCTCGTTATGCCAGCCTGCCAGGTATCATGAAAGCAAAGAAAAAAGTGATCAAAGAGATCGAGTTTGCTTCTTTGAATATTCCTGCTACGGACCTCAAAGTTAAGTACTCTAACTTCTCTCTTCCTGCCGAAAAGCCGCCGGTTAAAATGCTTGGTGGTGATTCTTCAGCACAAGCAGCGGAACTAGTTAAACTTCTTCGCGACGAAGCGAAAGTTCTATAGAGGTAAAATCATGGGAAAAGTATTAGTATTTGCTGAACAATCTCACGGAAATCTTAAGCGCAGCTCTATCGAACTTCTTCAGGCAGCTGCAAAGTCTGGAAACACTGTTGTCGCGGTGGTTTTTGGATCACATGCCGGTGACGTTACCGCGGCCGCTGGCCATAATGGCGCAAGTGAAGTTCACGTCGTGAAAGACGCTTCTTTGGATTCCTACAATCCTGAGCTTTTTACGGCAAACATTGTCTCTGTTGTCGAAAAGGTTCAGCCGACGATTCTATTGGCTTCCGCTTCCTCAACAGGTCGTGACTTGTTTCCTCGCGTGGCGGCTCGTTTGAATACGGGAATTGCCAGTGACTGTACCGAGTTGAGTATTTCTGGCGACACTGTCACTGCAACTAAGCCGATGTATTCTGGAAAGTGCTTTGCAAAAGCCAACTTTGAAAACAGCGCTGTAAAAATTGTTTTGATGCGCGCCAATCAACTTCCAGTTGCGGCGGCAGACACATCTAAATCAGCAAACGTTGTCGAACAAGCTGTTGTTAAGCCAGATCTTAAGACTTTGATCAAAGAGATCGTCAAAGGTGCCAGCGAAAAGCTTGATTTGACTGAAGCCAACATCATCGTCAGCGGTGGTCGCGGTTTGAAAGAAGCTGCGAACTTTAAAGTTCTTCATGACCTGGCAGACGTTTTGGGCGCAACTGTGGGTGCTTCTCGCGCCGTTGTTGATGCGGGCTGGGTTGGTCACGGAATGCAAGTTGGACAAACTGGTAAAACGGTGGCGCCAACATTGTACATCGCTGTGGGTATCTCAGGCGCGATTCAACATTTGGCAGGGATGAGTGGCTCTAAAGTGATCGTTGCGATCAACAACGATGCAAATGCTCCGATCTTCCAAAAGGCAACTTACGGTATCGTGGGTGATGCTCTTGAAATCGTTCCTAAACTCACTGAAGAGTTTAAAAAGGCTCTTCATCACTAATCGTGTTTAGAAAATACATTCTTCCGATTATTGTCTTTGTTTTCTACCGAACCCTTTCATGGACATGGAGGGTTCGGCTTGTCGAACCGGATTCTCTAAAACAATCCTTAGACACTCAAAACCCTGTGGTTCTCGCACACTGGCACGGCGACGAATTGGCTTTGCTGTCTATCGTAAAACGCTATCGAATCGCGACCATTGCTTCGCAATCAAAAGACGGCGAATTGATGGCTACAGTATTAAAATGGTTGGGAGCAAAAACCAGCCGAGGCTCATCCACTCGTGGTGGGGTTCAGGCACTGAAGGGCCTCTTGCGTTTAATAAAAGACGGGGGAAATTGCAGCTTTGCCGTCGATGGACCCAAAGGTCCGTTACACAAAGTGAAGCCCGGGGTTTTTGAAATTTCTCGTATGATTTCCGGTCCGATTTATGCGGCGGGTGTCGCTTGCGATCGGGCGATACACTTTCCGAAATCATGGAACAAAACTTTCCTTCCGAAGCCTTTTGCAAAAGTGATCATTTACTGGGTCGGTCCCATGACGGCGATCTCTCGCGAGGTCGATCCACGAAACCCAGACCTTGCTCTAGAGTTAGAAGGGCTTTTGCACCACGCGAGACAGCAAGCTCTTAAATTCATTGCGGATAATGATGCCTAGTGCTAGCGTTTTAGGGTGACTTGTCTTCAACTTTTTAAAGGGACTTTTAAAGTATGAAACTTCTATTAAGCATCTTGATGCTCATCTCTGTGAACTCCTTTGCGCAAAAATCCACGGATGTTGTGGCTCAGGTTGGCAAAAAATCCATCACCGTTGAAGAGTTCAACAAAAAGTACAATGAGGTTCGTTCACAAACGATCAATCCTCCGACAAAAGAACTTTTCCTTGAAGACCTGATCCGCTACGAAACCGGCCTTCAAGAAGCTGAAAAGCGCGGTTTAGCAAAAGATCCAATCGTTCAAGAGCGCTTTAACCAAGAAATGTACAAAGCCCTTCTTGAAAAAGATCTAGGACCTCGTATTCAAAAAATCCAAGTTTCAGATAAAGAAATGCAGGATTGGTACGCTAAAAATCCAGAACTTCGCACAAGCCACATCCTGATTGAGTTCAAGCCCGGAGCAACACCAGCCCAGGTTGCAGAAGCGAAGAAACGTGCGACAGAAATTTTTGAAGAAGTTAAAAAGAGCAAAAGACCGTTTGAAGAGCTAGTGAAATTGTATTCTGACGATGCTCTTTCCAAACAAGCCGGTGGTGATATCGGCTGGCAGTCTCGTGTAACGCTTGTTCCAGGTTACTATGAAGCGGCGGCATCCATGAAAGTCGGTGAAATCAAGGGGCTCATCGAATCTCAGTTCGGATTCCACATCATTAAACTTACGGGACGCAGAAGCTTTGAGAACGCGAACAAACGCCAAATCAGAGCCGCTGTTTTCGACGAAAAAAGAAAGCAGCTTTTCAACGAGTACTTCGATAAGTTGAAGAAGTCGTACTCTATTAAAGAAAACAAGAGTGCGATTAAATAATAAGGAATATTTCATATGAAATTTCTAAAGAGCCCCGCCAGCACGGGGCTTTTTGTTTTAATGACCCTCGCTTTGGCGGGCTGTCCTTCCAGCTATCAGAAAATTTCTACTAAACCAGTAGAAAAGGTGAATGAACACGTTCTGACATCCAAACAATTCGCCAATCAGTTGGCTCGACGCCTGCGAAATTTTGATGCCCTGGCGGCCAAAGATCCCAATAACATTCATCGGGTGAAAGAAGAGATCCTGCGGGATTTCTTGGTTAAAAGTCTGACCCTAGATTGGGCTCGTTCACAGAACATCGTTATTTCCGAGACTGTTTTGGACGCTGAAGTTGATAAACTTCGTGGGAACTATCCCGATGATCTTTCGTTTCGTCGCGCCCTGGCTCTAGAAAATCTTTCTTTTTCTGAATGGCGTGAAGAGCTTCGCTATAGTTTGGTGGAAAAAGAGGTCTTTAAGAAACTGAACGACAAAATCAAGCCGCCTACTGACGAAGAAATCAAACGTTACTACGAAGACAATAAGGACCGATGGAAACGCAAAGAACGCATCTACATCCGACAAATCGTCGTCGACGAAGAAGCGAAGGCAGATGCCATTAAAACCGATTTAAAAACCACGGATTTCGCCGAACTAGCCCGTAAATTTTCTATTACTCCTGAAGGTAAAACGGGCGGCGTTATCGGTTGGATTGAAAAGGGCACCGTAGACTATTTTGACCCCTTATTTAGTGCAGGATCGGGCTTGCAAACCGTCAAGAGTCCCTTTGGTGTGCATCTGATTCGCGTTGAAAAGAAGGCTCCTGCGACCACGCAACCACTCGAAGAGGTCAAATCACAGATAATTCGCGCCCTTCGTGCTCAACGCGAGCAGGCGGAATACGTCGCTTGGCTTGATGCTCAGCTCAGAAGTAGTAAAGTCCTAAAGGACTACGACTTAATGAATTCGATTACGGTCGATACGCGAGGACCCAATGATTAGTTTTCTTTTTCCATTTCTGATTGCCACTCCCGTTCATGCCGAGGTTGTGGAAAAAACCGTGGCTATCGTAAATACCGAGCTAGTTCTAGAGTCGGATTTCAAAGATTTGCAGAATCGGATTGGCAAACCCGGCCTTGTCGACGAGGCCTTGCTTTTTGATAAATCTCCGGAAAGCCTAAAAGGCAATCGCAAAGCTCAGTTAGATTATCTTATCAATGAAAAGATTTTAGAATCCGAAGTGAAACGCCTGAATCTTACCGTCACTTCCGATCGTGTTGAGTCCGAACTTAAGAGCATGGCAAAGCGTAATAATGTGACTGAGGCAGAGCTCCTGAACATTATCAAAGGGCAGGGTATTGCGCCTGCGGAATATAAAACATTTCTAAAACACAGTATCGAAAAACAATCGCTCATGGATTCGGAAATTATTTCGAAGCTTCGCATTTCTGACGAAGATGCTTTGAACGAGTACTTGAAAACAAATCCAAGCAGCCGACCTTCCATTGATGAGTTCAGCGTTTCGCACATTTTCTTTAATCCCAAAAAAGGTGGAGCCGAGGCTGCGCTGCAAAGGGCTCAAGTCGCGGCGGGAAAAGTACGTAGCGGCGAAAATTTTGAAACACTTGCGCAACAATTCAGTGAAGACCCTAATTTTTCTTCCGGAGGAAGTCTTGGTACCTTCAAATCCGGCGAGTTCCTTCCTGAAATTGAAGAAGCTATTTCCAATCTAAAGGTGGGCGAAACAACGCCGGTTGTGAAGTCCCGCATGGGCTATCACATTGTGAAACTTACAGGGAAAAAGCTAACAACAGACCCTAAGTTTGAACGCGCTAAAGATCGAATCAAGGCACAACTTCTTGAGACGAGCTTTAAACGCCAGCTTAAGACTTGGTTGCAAAACAAACGCGACGAAATTTTCGTTCGTATCAATGAGTAAACTTCGCCTCGCCCTGACAACGGGGGATATTGATGGTATTGGCTTTGAAGTTACAGCCAAGGCCCTCCATCATTTGGGCCCACAGAAAAACGTTCAGTTTATTCTGTGGCGATCTGAGTCCGCTGATAAAAAATATCTGCGCCTGATCGACAAGAAGTTCGAACGCATCACCGTTGATTCTCTTTCGGAAGCTCTAAAAATTGACGGTCCTTACTTAGTCGATATCGCCTCTGACGAATCTCCAGCCACATGGGTTGAGGTCAGCGCGGAGGCGTGCTTAGAAAATGCCTTGAACGGAATGGCCACGGCTCCTCTTTCGAAAACCAGCATTAAGAGTGCCGGCTTTAAGGATCTGGGCCACACCGATATTTTGAAAAGACTTTCGGGCAGCAAATACGTCAACATGGGGTTTGTGGGGGATCAGTTCAATGTCGTTCTTGCCACGGCACATACTGCGATTGCAGAAGTCACCAAACATCTCAGTTTCACAGTGCTAGCCGAGACATTAAAAAACGCCAATGAACTTCGAAAAAAGCTGCCTGCGGCGCAAGCTAAGCGTTCCATTGCAGTCCTAGGATTAAATCCACATGCGGGTGAACAGGGGCTTATTGGCAAAGAAGAGCTGCTTTTATTTCCTCAGCTAGCCGCTTTCGCCAAAGAAAATAAAATCCCGGTGGAAGGTCCTTTGGTGCCAGACGCGGCTTTCTTCCCAGCAAATTGGAAGCGTTATTCGATTTATGTGGCGCTTTATCACGATCAGGGCCTTATTCCTTTTAAAATGATCCACGGACAGAATAGTGGAGTCCATATCAGTTTAGGCATACCCTTTGTTAGAACCAGTGTAGATCATGGAACGGCGAAGGATATTTTTGGCTTAAATAAAGCAAATCCAAATTCCATGATCGATGCCATTCGCTGGGCTATAAAATTAGCTCGACTCTAGCTTAAAAAAATCATATTTCTAAATACTTCCACTTATTTACAGAGGTGACTTATGTTTCAACCGGTAATTTTTAGAGAGTACGATATCCGTGGTGTTTACAACGGACAGTTCGATGATGACTTCGCGTACCTCTTGGGCCGCGCCTATGTTGTTTACATGAAACAAAATAAAGGCCTTACCAATCCAACGGTCGCGTTGGGCTGTGATGCTCGCGAAAGTTCTCCTGCAATCATTAAAAATCTAGCAAAAGGCATGATGGAATCTGGTGCGAAAGTGATTCACTTAGGCCTTGTGACGACTCCGGTGTGTTATTTTTCAACGTTTGAGTTGAAAGGTGTTGATGGCGCCATTCAGGTAACGGGATCGCACAATCCTCCCGAATACAACGGCTTCAAAATTTCTGTTGGTAAAGGCACGATCTTCGGCGCTGAAATTCAAAAACTTCGCGAGATCATTCAAAAGGGTGAGTATATCGATGGCCAAGGTTCTGAAGAGCACTTCGACATCAAACCGATGTACTATGAACGCTATAAAAAAGAATTCGGAACAATCAAAGACACCAAAGTTGTTCTTGATTGCGGAAATGGCGCCGGTGGATCTGTGGTTCGCGGCCTGTTCAATGCGGTCGGCTTGAATCCTACCATCCTTTTTGAACAACCAGACGGCACATTCCCAAATCACCATCCAGATCCCACTGTGGAAGAAAATTTGGAAGACCTTAAGAAACAAGTGGCCAAAGAAGGGGCTCTTTGTGGCATCGGCTTTGATGGTGATGCAGACCGTATCGGCGTTATCGATCACACAGGCCGCATGGTTTACGGTGACGAGTTGATGGTGATTATCGCTCGTTCCATCCTAGCCGAACAAAAAGGTGCAAAAATCATCGGCGACGTAAAGTGTTCTGATCGTTTGTATCACGACGTCACTGCGCACGGTGGTCAGCCAATCATGTGGAAAACAGGTCACTCGTTAGTAAAAGAAAAGATCAAAGTTGAAAAGGCTCCGTTCGGCGGAGAAATGTCTGGCCACGTGTTCTTCGCAGACCGCAACTATGGCTACGATGACGCTCCCTATGCAGCTTTGCGCTTGGTAGAGATCCTGGCAAAAACCGGAAAAACAATTCCGCAACTGCTAGAGGGTTTGCCGCCAGCCTTCAACACTCCAGAAATCCGCATCGACACGACTGAAGAGAAAAAAGTTTTGATCGTAGAAAAAATGATCGAAGCCTTCCCCAACAAGCCCGATGCTGACTACAAAGTGGACTTCACTGACGGTATTCGTCTGTCTTTCGAAGACGGCTGGGCTCTTTGCCGCTCCTCCAACACACAACCTGTGGTCGTAGTCCGCTACGAATCCACCACCCAAGCCGGCCTAGACAGAATCCGCAACCGAGTAGAAGCCGTAGTAAAGAAGTACCTCTAAAGGTACCTGCTTCCTACCGTTTCAAAAAAGAACCAACTTAAAAACAAAAGCCCGTTCCAAAAGAGCGGGCTTTTATTTATCTAAGTACACAAAATAAAAAAGGCCGGTATTACTACCAGCCTTTTATTTTTCATCATCTACGCCAACCAACTAAGGTCGGCGATAAGGACTTCTGCCGCAATTAAGCAAGACGAAGAGCGATGATCAACGCGTAGATAACTAGAGACTCGATAAGAGCTAGACCCAAGATCATTGGGATCAATAGTTTACCAGAAGCCGCTGGGTTACGAGCGATACCATCAAGAGCTGTAGAAGCTGTTTTACCTTGAGCCATTGCGCCTGCGAATACAGACAAAGCGATAGCGATAGCAGCTGCGATAGCAACCAAACCGCGGTCAGTAGCAACAGAAGCAGCAGCTTCAGTAGCAGCTGGAGCAGCTTCTTGTGCGAATGCAGATACAGAAGCCAACAAAGCAACCATAGCAACGATCATTTTTTTCATGTGTTTCTCCTCAATATGAGTGGTTAAGTTTGCTCTCTAGTGATCGTGTGCAATCGCGAATGCCACGTAGACCATTGAAAGCAATGTAAATACAAAAGCCTGAACAAAACATACGAACAATCCCATGATATAGAATGGGATAGGTACACCAATTGGAACTAGATCCAAGAACACAGACAATACTGTGTGGTCACCCATCATAACGTTCGCAAGACGAAGACCCAAAGAGAACGGACGAACAAAGTGTGAAACCAGTTCGATCACAAACATCAAAGGAGCAAGAAAAAGAACCGGGCCCATGAAGTGCTTAAGATATGCGAATACGCCGTTTTCTTTTACACCTTGGAAGTTATAGAACAAGAACATCAAAACACCGAAGCCGAATGTTGTGTTGATGTTTTCAGTTGCAGGAGTCATCCCTGGAATCATCCCGATCAAGTTATTCAAAAGAATGAAGAAGAAAACGGAAGTGAAGAAAGGAACGTAGTGTTTACCGTGTTCACCGATAACCATCTCTGCCAATCCGTCCATCATTTCAGTCAACATTTCCATGATGCCACGAAGAGAGAATTTGCTGGCTGGAAGAACGGCTGTTTCACCTTTACCAAGTGATGCGCGAGCTGCCATACCGATCGCCATTGTTGCGACAGTAGCGGCACCAAGAGTTGCAACGTGTGCGTACTCGTGACCAACACCAGGAATGAGTTGTGTCCAGTTAAATGACATGGTCTTTTCCCTCTCGTAAGGATTCTTTCACCGCATACACAAACGCTGAAAGAATAAAGCTAGCAACCCCAATCGCGAACCATAAGGTATCGAACCATGGCATGGCCGTTAGCTTAAAGATAATAATCCCTAAAATCGCGTACTTAAATACAATGATACCGATAGACAGGGCAACCAATTTCTTCTGGAAGATAAGGCTCCAGCCCCAGCCCAGTAATAAAAAGCTCAGAAAGATGGTGGAGGACCCAGCTACAAAGGAAAGTGCGTGTTGCGGTGCGGAAAAAAGATGCAAAAGCAAGCCGCCAAGAACGATCACACAGATTTGCGCTATTAAAACAGGTTTCATGGGTTCCTAGGGTTTATCGGAATCTGAATTCTTCTCATCCTCTTTTTGCAGTTTACGAAGAAGCCAGATAACTCTCCATAACCAGCCAATCAAAGCCGCAAAGGTCAGACCGACAAAGATAAGGCCCTTGGATTGGTACTTTTGATCGAGGAATTGCCCTAGGTAAAAACACCCTAAGATCAAACCGACAAGTTCAAAGCCCATGGATGCAAAAATTATATACTTCTTCATTACTTCCTAAAGCCTTTCGCTCCCGGAGCATTTTTCATACGCTCTTGCATGCGTTTGATTCGAAGTTCAATGTATTCAGGCGGGTTGTACTTTTCTTTGTGAGCCTCAAGGACCGCAATGGCACTTTTGAAATCCAAGTTTTCTTCATAACAGACGGCTAAAGTCAGAGCGACATTTTCCTGAATCGCCTTTTCCGGATACTTCAGGATAAGTTCTTTAAAGATTTCCGCGGCTTTTATAAAATCTTTTCGAGCGACGAGGATATTTCCCTTCAACATTAACGCACTAAAGCGGGTGTTTTCGTCGCCTTTAAGTTTCAAAAGAGAATCGATTTCGGACTCAGCCTGGAAAAAATTATTTTGATAGTACTGGGCGCGGGCAATATTCATTTTATACTGAGCCGCTTCTAAATCCGTGTGGGGCATTTGTTGAAGCTTGCTGTATTCGATGATCGCTTGTTGATAATTTTGCAGATTATTAAAGTAAATGGCAGCAATCTGCTTTTGCGACTCTAACCGTTCCTTTTCATCTGTCGAATGAAGAACGATAAAGTGATGATAATCAATCGCCTTATTGAAGTCTTTGATTTCAAAAAAGGAAATGCGTGCCGCCTCGCGAGCGGCTTCTAAAGGATATTTTGTCGGTGCATTTCTTTTGATAACTCGATCCAAATAGCTCAGGCCGATTCGGTAGTGCTCCTGAGCTATTTCTTTTTGTGCTTGCTTGTAGTCCGCCTCCTCTTGGGATGAGCAGGCGGTGAGGGCCAGCACTAAGACAATCAGAAGGGCTCTGAACATCTTAGTGAGTGACTCCTGCTGGTGCTGGTGTCGTTTCTTCAGTTGCATCGTCTTCCTCAACAACCGCGACACCCGTTACCGTTTCTTCTTTTTCGTCGATATTAATCAAACGAACACCTTGAGTGTTACGTCCAAGAACCGAGATGTCCGTCACTTTCATGCGGATAACCTGCCCTTTATCAGTGGAAAGAATAAGTTCCATTTTTTCTGAAACTTTCTTCGTACCGATAACCACGCCCACTTTGTCTGTCGTTTTTTGTGTGATAATACCTACACCACCACGAGATTGGATGCGGTATTCCGTCGTTTCAGAACGTTTACCATAACCTTTTGAGGTCACCATCAAGATCGTATCCTTGGTGTTCTTTTCCAGAACTTCCATCGCAACGACGATATCTTCTTTTGCGAGTGTAATAGCCTTCACGCCGCGAGCAGTCCGTCCCATTTCGCGAACATCCGCTTCGTTAAAGCGAATCGACATACCCTCTTTAGTCGCAATGAAGATATCACTTTGACCGTCAGAAATCTTAACGTCGATAACGCCGTCATCAAGATCTGTCGTCAATGCGATGATACCAGCAGCCCTTGGATTCGCGAATGAATCCAAAGATGTTTTCTTGATCACACCTTTTTCCGTCAACATCACAACGTATTTGTTTTCGCTGAATTCATTGACCGGAAGAATTGCTCGGACACTTTCACCACTTGCCAACTGTACAACGTTTGCCAAAGATTTACCTTTGGAAGTGCGGCTTCCTAGCGGAAGTTTATGCACTTTACACCAGTAAACCTTCCCTTTATCAGTGAACACCAAAAGCATGGTTTTCGTCGAAGCCGAGAATAGATCCGTGACGTAATCTTCCTCTTTAGTCTCCATGCCTTTCAGACCTTTACCGCCGCGTTTTTGCACACGATATTCGGCCGTCGGCATGCGCTTGATCAGACCTGTGTTCGTCACAGTTACAACCATATCTTCGTCAGCAATTAAATCTTCGTCTTCAATATCATCAAGGTTGCCTTGAATTTGCGTGCGACGAGGATCTGCATAACGTTTTTTGATATCTTCAAGTTCGCCAACGATAATTTTGTAAATTTCGCGAACGTCAGCAAGAACGAATTTCAACCATTCGATTTGCTTCATTAGCTCTGCAAGTTCTTCGATGATTTTATCACGCTCTAAACCTGTCAAACGTTGTAAACGCATTTCAAGAATCGCAACAGCTTGACGTTCAGAGAATTCAAACTTCGACATCAAGGCTTCACGAGCCGCGTGCGCTTCTTTAGAAGCACGAATCGTTTTGATCACTTCTTCAATGTGATCCAAGGCTTTCTTCAAACCTTCCAAGATGTGCGCGCGTTCTTGGGCTTTTTTGAGTTCAAAGATACAACGTTTCGTAACGACGTCACGGCGGTGATCAACGAAAGCTTCCAACATGCCTTTAAGATCGAAAGTGACCGGTTGGTTTTTCGCATCCAAGGCCAGCATGATGATGCCTAAGCTGATTTGCATTTGCGTGTACTTATAAAGGCGATTCAAGATCACGCTGGCATTTTCACCACGTTTTAATTGAATCACGATACGCATACCTTCACGAGAAGACTCATCGCGGATATCAGAGATACCTTCGATTTGTTTGTCGCGAACTAGGTCAGCAATGCTTTCGATCAATTTTGCTTTATTAACTTGGTAAGGGATCTCAGTAACGATGATCTCTTCACGGTCTTTACCCGGAACTATTTCCGCAACCGCTTTCAACGTGATGATACCACGACCTTTTTTGTAAGCCTGCAAGATACCTTCGCGGCCAGCGATCACTCCGTAAGACGGGAAGTCAGGACCCTTGATGTGAACCATCAAGTCTTCAAGAGTGCACTCGGGTTTATTGATCAATTCAATACAACCATCAATCACTTCGCCCAAGTTGTGTGGCGGAATGTTTGTCGCCATACCAACGGCGATACCTGAAGAACCGTTCACCAAAAGATTGGGGAATTTCGCCGGAAGAACTAGAGGAATCTGTAAAGAGTCGTCGTAGTTCGGTCCGAACGGAATAGTTTCTTTATCGATATCCTGCAGAAGTTCTTCCGCAAGGTGAGTCATGCGAATCTCAGTGTAACGCATAGCTGCCGCGCTATCACCGTCGATTGAACCGAAGTTTCCTTGTCCATCCTCAAGCGGATATCTCAAAGAGAAATCCTGGGCCATACGAACCATAGTTTCGTAAACCGCAGAGTCGCCATGAGGATGGTATTTACCGATAACATCACCGACCACACGCGCTGACTTCAAATAAGGGCGACCCGGTCGATTATTCATCTCACTTTGTGCGAACAAGACACGACGATGAACAGGCTTTAGACCGTCACGAACATCGGGGAGGGCACGACCCACAATAACAGACATCGAGTATTGAAGATATGCATCACGCATTTCTTTACTGACGTCGACGCGGGTTACGCCTTTTTCTTCACTATTATTTTCCATAACATCACCAACTTAAAAATCTAAAATTAAACGTCCAAACTACGAGCAAGAAGGGCATTGTCATGAATGAACTGACGACGCGGTTCAACCATTTCACCCATCAGGATAGAGAATGTTTCATCTGCAGCTACAGCATCATCAATATTCACTTGTAGAAGTGTGCGATTTTCCTTATTCAGTGTCGTTTCCCACAACTGCTCAGGATTCATCTCGCCCAATCCTTTGTAACGTTGGATGTACATTCCTTTTTTCGTAGATTCCATCACGTGACTGTAGAATTCATTATAGCTATCAAACTCGACTTCTGTTTCGCCTTCAAGAATCGTCATAGGTAAGGTGCTAACGCCTTGGATTTCGTTCCAAATCTTACGAAGTTCAATGATCTCAGAAGAACGTAAGTTGTCGAGACTGAACTTCGTAGTCATGCGATCCGCGTAACGAACAGTGTAGATATCAGCGTAAGGTTTTCCTGTTGCTTCATCCGTTTTTACTTCGCCTTTGTATTCAGTAATACCCAGCTTTTGATTTCCTTTAATCCAATCACCCAAATCGTTTAAGGAGGTCTGGATTTTGCCGGCGTCTGCGAAAGTCTGTTCGAAGTCGCGAACTTTGCTTAGCAAGAAATAAAGAACGTCTTTGTCGTATTTTTTAGAAGAAACGCGAAGAAGATCATTGAACCTTTGAATGTTTAAAATTAATTGGCGAAGATCCGCTTCTTTTAGGTTCTCTTTGCCTTTGATCTTGAAAGCATTCAGGCCTGAACTTAAAAGGAATTCTGTCAGAGCCGCTTCATTTTTCAAATATGTTTCTTCTTTACCTTTTTTCGCACGGTAAAGAGGTGGTTGCGCAATATAAACGTAGCCACGCTCTAAAACTTCAGGCATTTGACGATAGAAGAACGTCAAAAGCAAAGTCATGATGTGTGATCCATCGACGTCGGCATCGGTCATGATAATGATTTTGTGATAGCGGATTTTATCCACGTTCACGTTATCTTTGCCGATACCTGTACCCAGTGCGGAAATGATAACCTTGATTTCTTCAGAAGAAATAATTTTATCGAAACGCGCCTTTTCTACGTTCAGGATTTTACCTTTCAAAGGCAAAATTGCCTGTGTACGACGGTCACGGCCTTGTTTCGCGGATCCACCGGCAGAGTCTCCCTCCACCAGGTAAAGTTCACAAAGTGCAGGATCACGTTCTTGGCAGTCCGCCATTTTACCCGGCAAAGAGCCACCATCTAAAGCCGTCTTACGACGAGTTAAATCACGAGCTTTACGAGCTGCCTCGCGCGCACGTGCAGATTCCACACACTTAGAAATAATATTCTTAGCGACAGAAGGATTACGATCCATCCAATCCGCTAATTTTTCATTCACCAAAGCCTCGACAATACCTTTCACTTCGGTATTACCAAGTTTGGTTTTTGTTTGACCTTCGAATTGTGGTTCACGGACTTTAACAGAGACTACGGCGGCAAGACCTTCACGGATGTCTTCACCTTCAAGATTCGCCTTTAAATCTTTCAAAAGATTTTTTTCAGTCGCATAGGCGTTTGTCGTACGAGTTAGTGCCGCACGGAAGCCGACAAGGTGAGTACCACCTTCGTGCGTATTGATGTTATTACAGTAAGTGAAAATAGATTCCGAGTACGAATCGTTCCACTGCAAAGCAATCTCAACATCGACATTGTCTTTTTCACCTTTGAAGTAGATCACTTCGCTGTGTAAAGATTTTTTCGACTGGTTCATGTATTTTACGAACTCAGCGATACCTTCTGCATATTGAAAATCTTGTTTTTTTCCATTTCGCTCATCCGTCAACGAAATATGAAGACCCGCATTTAGGAAAGCCAACTCACGGAAACGGTTTGCTAGAGTGTTGAAATCGTAAATAACCGTTTCGTCTTTAAAGATATCGCGGTCTGGTTTGAAAGTTGTTTTTGTTCCCGTTTTAGTCGAGGGTTCACCCTGCTGAATGGGTGCAAGAATTTTTCCACGCTCGTAGTTCTGTCTCCAGAAATAACCATCACGTTGAACTTCAACATTCACACGATTGGAAAGAGCATTCACCACGGAGGCACCCACACCGTGCAAACCACCAGATACTTTATAACCACCGCCGTCAAATTTACCACCGGCATGTAGAACGGTCATAACAAGTTCAAGCGCAGATTTTCCAGTTTGCTTTTGAACTGCGACAGGAATACCGCGACCGTCATCTTCCACGGTAATGGATTCGTCGGCGTTAATAGTAACTTTGATCGTCTTGCAGTATCCTGCAAGATGTTCGTCGACCGAGTTATCCACAATCTCATACACAAGATGGTGATAACCCTTGAAACCGGTATCACCGATATACATCCCTGGACGTTTACGAACGGCTTCAAGTCCTTCTAGAACCTGAATCGAGTCGGCGGAATATGACTTTTGTTCTTCGACTGACACTGTGTACCCCTCACTGACTGCATACACTTCGGCAAAACGAAGTGAAGTTATTCATCGAGGATGTGACCATCCTTGATGCGCAAAACGGAAAGCTGATCGAGGCTGAAAGAATCAGGCAATGTAAAATCTGTCGTCGTCACAAAAATCTGCGTGTTGATCTCGTGCAAGAACGTAATCAGTGCATCTCTTTTGGCTTTATCGAGTTCAGATAAAACATCGTCTAACATCAAAACCGGATAGGTTCCGTGAGCCTTCCTATGATACACAATTTGGGCCATTTTGAAAGACAATATGATGGCTCTTTGCTGCCCTTGGCTACAATAAAATCTTGAGTCTTTTTGCCCATATAGGAACACAATATCGTGCTTGTGAGGGCCGACCAGACTACTTCCTGAAGAGAGCTCTGCATCATGCAGTTCACTCATCCTTTTTTGCAGAGCAAAATGGACTTCTTCTCGGGAAAATTTCACCGCATTTTGATCCGAAATCACGTATTCCACGGAGATATCCACAGCTTCATTTTTAGAAATGTATTGCATGGCATTATTGAAATCTTTAGAAAGACCCGCCAGCGCCGTGATGCGGGCGTAGCTTAAATCGGCCGCTAAACGCAAGAATTGGGGGTTCAGGCTGTTCAAAAGGTCCTGGGTGACGGTTAGGGTGGTTAACCCCTCCAAATAGTTTTTAAGGAACTTATTGCGTGTTTTTAGAGCTTTACGATATTCCGCGATCAAATCGGCATTTTTTCGATCAAAGGTGATCAACAGGTCATCAACCAACTCACGGCGATAATCTGCACCTTCTTTGATCGAAGCTAAACTTTCGGGACTAAATACAACGCTCGCAAAAATTTTACGAACGTCGGCGGATGAAACCTTCTTGTCATTCAAAGTCAGTACTTTGCGACTTTTGCTTAAGCCAAGTTTGAGTTTGTAATGCAGATCATTTTGAGTAATCAGCGCTTGAATCAAAGCTTCTTGGTTATTCGAATTGATCAAGGTGCGGTTATCGCTATAGCGGAAGGAATCTCCTTGAGAAATAAGATACATCGCCTCAAGAAGATTTGTTTTACCTTGACCATTCTCTCCGACAAAAACATTCACGCGTGGGGAAAATGGAACTACTACGTCCCGATAATTACGAAAATTAACAAGACGTAGCTTTTCAAAAATCATCAGATTCTCATAGGCATCACAACGCAAGTGTAAGAACTGTCGTTATGAGGGCGGATCAGTCCAGGAGACAGGTGATCGTTCAATTCAAAATCAATCTTGTCCTGACTCATGCTTGTGAGAATATCAGTCACATACTTCGCATTGAAACCGATTTTGATTTCATTGCCAGAATATTCAACTTCGATTTCTTCTTTCGCGTCTCCTAGTTCTGGATTGTTAGAAGAAATCTCCATGCGACCATTGGAAAGATTTAACAACACAGCTTTGGATTTTACGTTTGCCAAAAGTGATACGCGCTTCAGTGAAGTCAAAAATGCTTCACGGTGAATCATCACTTTTTGTGGAAGTTTCTGTGGAATAAATTGTTGATAATTTGGATACTTTCCTTCGATCAAACGAATCATCAAAATCGTTGATGAGTGTTTCAATACAAATTGAGAACCTTCAATTGCGATTTCCACATTTCCTTCAATGCCTTCCAAAATCTTTTTGATTTCGTGAAGACCTTTGCGAGGAATGATAACACCTTGAGTAGCCGCGACTTTCACTTCCGAAAGCGGTTTATTCACAAGACTCATACGGTGACCATCTGTCGCCACCATTTTAAATCCGCCCTGAGGCGACAGTTCAAAGAAAACGCCGTTCAAGTGATAACGAGTTTCATCGTTGGATACCGAGTAGATAGTTTTATCAATCATCTCTTTCAACACACCAGCATTGATGCTGATGAAACCTTGAGAGTTGTAAGTTGGAAAGATCGGATATTCTTCAGCGGAGATACCAACAATTTTCGAAGTGTATTTACCTTGCTTGATTTCCAGCCAGTTGTTTTCTTTTTTGATTAAAGTGATCGGACCTTCTGAAAGTTCCTTAGCAATTTCAAAAAGGCTTTTTGCCGAAACGGCGACTTTACCCGGTTGATGAACTTGAACTTTTGTTTGGTCCGTGAGGCTGACTTCCAAATCTGTGGCAAAGACTTTCAAAGCATTTTGGTCAGCTTCCAAAAGAACGTTGATAAGAATTGGCATAGTGTTGCGCTTCTCAACAATGTTCTGAGTCTTTCCGATAAGGCTTAATAAATCTCTTTTATCAATTTCAAGTTTCATACAACCTCTTGAGCCCTCTTATTAACTATTACTATTAATATAAATAACTAGTAGTAGTAGTAGGGGCGTGGAAAACCTAACAAATCCCCTAAACCCATGTAAACACTAAAAAACACTTGTGGATAAAGACTCTGTATAAATCGTCTTAAACTCGGTCGATTTTGGGGGTAACTCGGATCCACATTTTTAGCCCCAAATTTTTCCCCAACCTTATCCACATTCCACATTCACACGCCTGTGATATTGTGGATTCTCTGTTCTAAATCTTCGATATCTTTAGAGATATCTTGATCCGCGGATTGTAGATTCTTGACCCGATCTAGGGCGTTCATCACAGTTGTGTGATCTTTTCCGCCAAATGCCTTGCCGATATCCACTAAAGATTTATCCAAAAACTTCTTAATCAAATACATCGCAATTTGACGTGGAACGACAATTGGTTTGGCCCGAGTTGAAGATTTAAGATCCAAAACACGCACTTTATAGTGATCCGCGACAAGCTTCATAATCTCTTCAACTGAAATCGTGGATTGAGTCTCGTGATGCGAAAGAATGCGTTTAACAAGCTCGTGGTCGATCGGAAGGCCTTGGAGCTCAGAGAACATCTTCACCTTTTTAAGGTTGCCTTCCAGCTCTCTGATGGAACGTTTAGAGATTCTGGCGATGTAATTGACGACATCTTCTGGCAGCCGAACGTTATACTTTTCGGCTTTATAACGCAAAATTGCGATTCGAGTTTCTAGGTCCGGCATGGTGATATCGGCAATCAAACCACGCTCAAGGCGGGTGCGGCTACGATCTTCCAATCCGTGAATGTCTTTCGGCATACGGTCGCTCGCTAGAATAACCTGCTTGCGGCTGTCGATGAAACTATTGATTGTGTGGAAGAATTCTTCCTGAACAGCCTCACCACGCGCAATAAACTGAACATCGTCGACCAAAAGAATATCCGAATTTTCGCGGTACTTCTGGCGAAATTTATCCATTTCGTGGCGACGAATGGATGAAATACACTCATTCATGAACCTTTCGGCAGAAATATATGTAATTCTAAGTTGTGGATATTGTTCGCGAATGTGATTTCCGGCGGCGTGAAGAAGATGGGTTTTACCCATTCCCACCGGTCCATATATATATAGAGGATTGTAGTCGTCTGCCCCCGGATTGCGGGCAACGTTAAAGCAGGCAGCATGCGCAAACTCGGAATTTTTACCCACTACAAATGTTGAAAAGGTGAGTTCCTGGTTCAATGTGTCTTGACCAGACCTTGGTTGAGTAATCTGGATATTCTGAGCACGCGCCAATTGAGCCTGGAGGATCTCAGTTCCTCCCATCACTTCGTCAGGAATGTGAGAAGTTTCAATATGCGTATTTACTTTGTTCCCCGTAATACTGAACTCGACTTCAAATGGTTTTCCGTAAGTATCTGAAATCTCTGTGTAAATTTTATCTTGCAGATTTTCGATAACAAAATATTGATGAAGCGCATTAGGTACTCCGAGTACCAATTTGGGACGATCTTGAGTACCCGCCGTATTGACGTACTCAATAGGATCTAGCCAGGTATCCAATAACTTATTGTTATCGTTCCGGCTTTTCATCTTTGATTTGATAAGTGTCCAAAAAGACGAGTTTAACTCCACGTGACTCCCCTCAAGCAGGGTGGGTCTTAACAAGGGGAGCTGAAGTTTTCAACAGTTGACCTTATTGCCGCAACGTGCTTTATTAGTGCCCCACGTATCTAGTTGTGAACAACTTTGTGGCATACATATATAGATGTAACTGACGTCATTTAGCGTCGTAATTTTCTGTCCGGGGAGAAGAGTAATGAAACGTACATACCAACCTTCAAATAAACGTCGTAAAACTACACACGGTTTCCGCGCTCGTATGGCTACTAAAGCTGGCCAAGAAGTTCTTAATCGTCGTCGCGCTAAAGGAAGAAAGCGTTTGACGGTTTCTACAGGTGGAAAATAGTTCTCCACTAGTTATTAAGCGAAGTTCTGAATTTCTCTCTTTAAAACAAACGGGAAAAAGATACTGGCCTACTAAATGGTTGCTTCTGAATTATCAGAAGAACTCTGTGGGTCAGTTGCGTTTCGGAGTTACGGCAAGTCGTAAAATCGGCTCTGCTGTTGTTCGGAATAAATTGAAACGTTGGTCGCGAGAATATTTTAGGGCTTCACTTGTGGCGGGAAAATCTATTGAAGCCGACATCAACATCATCTTTAAACCTATTGATACAAACTTTTACAAAGGGCTCCCTCACGAGGAATTTGTCAAAGCTTTGGATCGTGGTTTGGAAGTCCTTCGAAAAAATATCTAAAGCCTTGCTTTGGTTGTTTATCGGGGCTTACCGAACATTAGGGACTACTCATTTGGGTGGTTCTTGTCGCTTTGAACCTAGTTGTTCCGCCTACGCATTAGAAGCTATTCAAACTCATCATACTCATAAAGCTCTGTGGTTAATCACAAAGAGAGTATGTAAATGTCGTCCGGGCGGGCCTTATGGGTACGATCCGGTTCCTCAAAAAGGAAGTATCCATGCAACAAAAGAATGACAACCCCTCCTTCTTTGATCCTAAAACACTGATTGCTGTAGCCGCTGTAGCTATTGTTTATTTTGGTTGGCAAACTTATCTCGGAAAAAAGTATCCCGGTTACAATCAGCCTAAGACAGAGCAGACTCAAGCTGATCCAACGACAACTCCCTCTGCAACAGCCACTCCCGGCAGCGCTATCGAAACCAAATCAGAAGTCGTAGCTGCACCTCAAGCCGAAGAACAAATCTTTACTTTCAAAACTGACAAAGTCTCTTTCTCTCTGACTAATCACGGTATGGGTTTGAAGAACTTCACTGTGAATAATTACCAGGACAAAGAGAAGAACAACATCAAGATTGGTCTATCTGACAAACTTGCGATGTTCGAAATGCGTTGGGCGGGCGACGAAAAGCCGGTGATCTTCAATGTCGTTGAAGAAAGCCCTGGTCACTATGTCGGAACAGCCGCTATGGGTGAAACTACGGTAAAGCGAGAACTTAAGTTTGATCCCGTGAAGTCTTCGTTCACGAACACGATCACGGTGTCCAATCCAACTGAAGATTTTAAAAAAGGTTTTTCACTATTGATTCCTGAAACGGTTCACGTGAAGGGGTCCTCGTCTTTCTTTTTCCCTTCTTATGAGCACCAGGATTTTTTCGTTGTTCATTCTGGTGGGAAGCATGAAACGGTTAACTTTAGCAATGCGAAAGAAAACGTCACTCAACAATTTCAATCGACTTCAATTCTTTCGGTAAGTTCTCAGTACTTTGCTTCGGCAATTCTTGATAAGTCCGAGATCATTCCTGAAGTAAAAGTGTCTTCGGAAGTAGCAAACAAGTCGGCTTTAGCAGAGTTGGTTTACAAGCCCGTGCAACTTAAACCCGAGATGAATTTCTCTGAGATATTCTATGCCGGTCCGAAATCCATCGATGCTTTGAAGGCTGTCGATCCTGAGCTTGCTCAAATCATCGATTTTGGCTTCTTTGGATTCATTGCCCGTCCACTTCTTTACGTGATGAAGGCATTCCACTCTATGGTGGGTAACTGGGGTTTTGCCATTATCCTTTTAACTTTGTTGGTTCGTCTTTGTGTTCTTCCTTTTAACATCATGTCTTTCAAATCAATGAAAGCGATGCAAAGGGTTCAACCAATTATTCAGAATCTTCGCGAAAAGTATAAAGACGATCCAATGCGTTTGAATACTGAGATGATGGCAGTGATGAAGGAAAATGGTGCCAACCCATTGGGTGGCTGTTTGCCGATGTTGCTGCAAATCCCTGTCTTTTTTGCTCTTTATCGAGTTATCGGTTCCAGCATCGAACTATATAATTCACCGTTCGTCGGCTGGATTCATGATCTAAGTGCGCATGATCCATTCTACGTTTTGCCGGTTTTGATGTCGGTCTTCATGTTTATTCAACAAAAGATCACTCCATCAACAATGGATCCTATGCAGGCAAAAATCATGCTGTTCTTGCCGGTGGTGTTTTCGTTGTTCATGTTGCAACTTCCAAGCGGCTTGACGCTTTATATGGTCGTTTCAACTTTGTTCGGTATCATCCAACAATGGTTAATTATGCGTGATAAATCGCCGGCTCCTGCCGCAGCAGTTGTAGCAAAGGCGAAGAAGTAAGAGCCAAGCTCTGTTTGAATTTGATATTTATACCTAGGAGGTAAAATGGGTTTTTTTAGCAAGCTTTTCGGGGGAAAAAGCAAAGGTGCCAACAGCGAAGTTGAGGCCCTTATTCAAAAGACCTTAGAGGGGATCATCGAGAAAGCACAGTTCGATCTTACTTTCGAGCTTAAAACTGAGAAAGAAGAAGATGGCGGCTCTACGCTGGCTGTAGAATTCAACGGTGCGGACGAGGAAATCCTTAAAGATAAAAAAGGTCAGATGCTAGACGCTTTCCAATTATTCCTTAAGCGCGTCGTTCAACACAATTTCCCAGAGGACAAGACGAACATCACAGTAGATTGTGGTGGCTATCGTGATGAATCTGCAAACGCCTTGATTGAGCGCGCAGAGAACCTGAAGGCTATCTGCATTGAGCAAGGTAAATCCGTATACTATCGTGCTCTTCCGCCGAAAGATCGTAAGGTTGTTCACCAGTATCTTGCCAAAGATCCACGTGTTAAAAGCCGTTCTTTGGGTGATGGCCTTTATAAGAAAATCAAAATTTATCCAGCTAAAGGACCATCTCAAGGTTCTGCGGATGATTCTGCAGCAACACAAGATTAGTCAGCAGATGCTGAGAAGCGCGGAGGGCCGCAAGGCCCAAAGCGGAAGCAAAGCTCTGCTTCAAAGATAACCAAGAGGAGTTTCAAATGTTTCGTGGGGATCGTGATAAGGACACAATATGTGCGGTCTCCACTCCTCACGGAGTCGGCGGTATCTCTGTCATTCGTGTGAGTGGTCCCGACACTTATTCCATCGTCTCAAAAATCTGTTCTTTTTTGCCTGAACATCCTGAGTCTCATAAAGCTTATTTTGGTAGTTTGAAGAGTGTGGCTCTTCAGAACCAAGAAGCCGAAGAGATTGACGAGGTTTTGGCAACCTATTTTAAACACGGCCGTTCTTTTACTGGCGAAGAAGTCATCGAAATTTCTTGTCATGGAAGCCCGGTAATTTGCCAAAGCATTCTTCATCAATTAGTACTTTTGGGCGCTCGTCCAGCTGATCGGGGAGAGTTCACCTACCGTGCATTTATGAACGGAAAGCTTGATTTGGTACAGGCTGAAAGCGTTCTTTCTTTGATTGAAAGCCAAAGCCAGCAGGCCGCGCGACTTGCGCTTCGTCAGTTAAAAGGCTCTGTTTCCCAAAAGCTGGAAGTCATTGAAGATGATATGACATGGGTTTTGGCCTTAGCCGAAGCCGGCATTGATTTTTCCACCGAAGGCATTCAGGTCGTGGAAGACAGTGTTGTGATCGCACGTCTTGAGAAAATTCAAAAGGGACTGGAAGAATTGGTTGCGACTTTTAAAGTCGGCCGTCTTCTTAAAGATGGGTTTCGTATCGTTCTTACGGGTCTTCCAAACGTCGGCAAATCCAGTCTTTTAAATCTTTTCCTTGAAGACGAACGGGCTATTGTTACGGATATTCCGGGCACAACCCGAGACGTTATTCATGGGGACACCAGCTATAAAGGTGTGAAATTCACTTTTTTGGATACCGCAGGCCTTCGCGAGTCGGTTTCGGACCTCGTTGAAAAGATCGGCATTCAGAAGAGCCGCGAGGCCACAGGCGAATCTGACGTTGTTTTCTTCGTTTTTGATATTGAAAAGGGTTTATCTTCGGAAGAAATCACTATTCTGGATGGTTTGGACCCGCAAAGAACTTATATTTTGGCCAATAAAACAGACCGGTTGTCAGGTTCGCCTGATACTAAAAGTGTCGAACAGGCACTTAAAAACAGTAAATTTTTTCAAAAAATCGGGGACTTAGAAGGCTTCTTCAAAAGAAAAGTGTTCTTTGTGAGCGCTCTTGATAAAAAGGTGCGTACCCAGGTTCTTGATGAACTCGTGAAAGAATTCGCCGATTTGCAGATGGAAAACACGGTTTTGATTTCCAACTCTCGTCATTTGGAAAACCTTTCGCGAGCACTTGAGAACACGAAGCGCGCAAAGAGTGTCGTAGAAGGTGGTTTGGGTGAAGAGTTCCTAGCTTTGGAATTCAAAGAAGCCCTTATTGCGATTCAAGAAACTTTAGGCAAACGCTTTGATGATCAGATCATGGATCGGGTGTTTAAAGAGTTTTGTATCGGGAAGTAACTATGAATTCAAAAAAGTATGATGTGATTGTCGTTGGCGCGGGACACGCGGGCGTTGAAGCTTGCTTGGCATCTGCACGCCTGGGCCTTCAAACTTTGATGGTCACTTCCAATATCAATCGTATTGCTTACATGAGCTGCAATCCTTCCATAGGTGGTTTAGCTAAAGGCCACATGGTTCGAGAAATTGATGTTTTGGGTGGACAGATGGGTGTCGCCGCCGATGAAACTACCATTCAGTATAAACGTTTGAATTCCTCAAAGGGTCCTGCAGTACGTGGCACTCGCGTTCAGAACGACAAACATCTTTATTCCCAGTTTCAAACTGACGCGCTTAAAAATCAGCCGAACTTAGATCTTTTAGAAGGAGAAGTGAAACGTCTTATCCTAGAAAAAGATCTGTGCGTTGGAGTCGTCCTTCAAGATGGATCAGAAATTTTTGCGAAGGCGACGATTATCACCACCGGTACATTCATGAACGGTGTTATGCACATTGGTTTACGTCAGGAAGCCGGCGGTCGAGTGGGCGATAAACCTTCTATCGGACTTTCTGATCAGTTG
Organism: Bdellovibrio sp. ArHS; assembly: GCF_000786105.1. NCBI lineage: Bacteria > Pseudomonadati > Bdellovibrionota > Bdellovibrionia > Bdellovibrionales > Pseudobdellovibrionaceae > Bdellovibrio > Bdellovibrio sp. ArHS. Next base: position 7,962 of record NZ_JTEV01000033.1, on the reverse strand, counting down.
GCCCAATTCGGTTTCGAAGTGAAGCGTCTAAAAACCGGCACTCCGGCGCGTCTTCATAAAGACAGCATTGACTGGTCGAAGACGGTTCCTCAGGCTGGCGACGAAAAGATATATCCATTTAGTTATAGATCTTCCAATCAGTTGAAGCTTCCGCAGATTCTTTGTTATCTGACCCGGACAACCGAAGAAACACACGAAATTATTCGCGCGAACTTGGATAAATCACCCATGTTCTGCGGGATCATTGAGGGTGTTGGTCCACGTTATTGTCCTTCCATCGAAGACAAGATCACTCGCTTTGCCGAAAAGAACAGTCATCAAACATTCTTGGAGCCGGAAGGTTTGAACACGGACCTTATTTATCTTCAGGGCATTTCCACAAGTCTTCCCGAAGACGTCCAAGATGCCTTTTTGAAAACCATTCCTGGATTAGAGAACGTGAAGGTAGTCCGTTACGGTTATGCGGTGGAGTACGACTATATTGAGCCGACGCAAATTTGGCATCGGCTTGAGACTCGAACAATCCGTCAGCTTTTTCTTGCCGGTCAAATCAACGGAACTTCAGGTTACGAAGAGGCCGCGGCTCAAGGTTTTGTCGCTGGCGTAAACGCCGCCCATAGTATTTTGGGACGTGAAGAGTTTATTTTGAATCGTGATGAAGCCTATATAGGTGTGCTTATTGATGACCTTGTCACCAAAGGCACTCGTGAGCCGTATCGAATGTTTACGTCTCGTGCGGAACATCGTTTAGTTCTTAGGGAAGATAATACTATCGATAGGTTAGGTGCTATTGCTGAAAAGATTGGTATTGTCTCTAAGGCTTCTTTGCAAATCCTGACGGATCTTCAAGCGAAAAGAAAAAGTTTGCTGGAAAGATTGCGTTCCGAAAAGGTTTATCCAACTAAAGACGTCCAAGAATTACTTGCGACCTTTCCCACTCCAGAACTAACAAAGTCTTTAACTTACGAGGAGTTGCTGCGTAGACCCGAGATTTCTTGTTCACACTTAGAACAACTTAATTTCAGCGTCGATGTGGATCCAAATGTTAGTGAACCCGTGGAAATCGAAGTTAAGTACTCAGGATACGTGAAGCGACAGATGGAACTCATCAATCAGTCAAAAAGATTGGAAGAAATGGTTCTTCCTGCGGATCTGATTTACGCAGATATTCGCGGCCTTTCTAACGAAGAGAAAGATAAGTTGCAGCGCGTTAGACCACGTACCTTAGGCCAAGCTCAACGCATAAGTGGTGTCAATCCATCTGCTGTTCAGGCTATAATGATCCATCTAAAAGGTCACAAAAAGATCAAGGAGATTGGGCTTGAACAACAAGGATCAACAGGACGTTCCGACCATATATTGGAGAATTGACGAATGGTTTCCGGATCTAAGTCCTGAGACACGAACTCGACTTAAGGCTTATCACGAAGAGCTTTTGAAATTTAACCGCACACTCACTTTGATTTCTCCAAAAACAGTCTTTGTTGCTGATGCTGTTCATTTTGCTGATTCGATCTTGGCCTCTCGGACTATACAAAGGTCGAATCCCAAAATTGATAAGATCACGGATGTTGGAAGCGGAAACGGATTCCCTGGAATGGTCTTCGCTATCCTGTACCCGCAAATCCAAGTGACACTTCTAGATATTGATCAAAAGAAGTGTGAGTTTCTAAAGCACCTGGCGTCTCACTTAAAACTTTCGAACGTGACGGTTGAAAATAAGAATGTAGAGTCTTTACCTGAGAACAGCCTTCAGTATGCGATGGCTCGAGGTTTTGCAAACATCTCAAGAACCATTCTTTCTTGTCGTAAAGTCATGCAAAAGGGTGGCGCATTCTATCATCTTAAGAGTGAAGAGTGGGGAATTGAAGTCGGTGAGATTCCAACTCAGCTTTGTTCTATTTGGACTCCCTCACTAGTGGGCGAGTACAAGCTTCCGGTGGGAGCAGTTAAGTTTTCAGTCGTTAAAACAGATAAAATCGCTTAAATTTGAAATGTTCCACGTGGAACATCACTAATGTGAAGCCTCAGCCGGTACAGCTGGGGCTTTTTCGTCTCCGAAACCCATTTCTTGCATTCTTTGCTTTACGTCCCAGGTTCTTTTGGCTTCCCGAAGTTTCTTTTCGGCCTGATAATCCTCAAATTCCTTAGGATTTGGCCAGATATCACCCTTTTTAAAGGCGGCAAGATAGGCTTTTTTAGAGGACTTCTTTCGAGCTTCCAATTTTAACTCTAGGTACTGCTTTTCCTGCTCGAGCCTAGATATCTTCTGTTGAGATTCAAAGACTCTCTTTTGCGCGTACTTAATTTGACCTGTCTGTGGAACTACGTCGACGAGTTCTTTTTGAAAACCCTCAAGGGCCTTTTTCTCGGCCTCAAGTGCCGCATTTGCTGCCGCCAGCGTAGTGTTTAAGTCAGAATATATAGGATCTTTGAGCTCGGGGTTTGGATCCGGCTTATTACACGCTGAAACAGCGAAAGAAAGAATGATTAGACAGAAAAATCTTATAAACATGGTTGTTCCACGTGGAACATCGGCTGTTTTTCAAAAAATCATAAGGTGTGGCGCGAAAAACTAGTCTTTATTCTTGCAAGTTTTTCCAAAAAGTCCGACTTTTGAATCTCAAGGAGGAAAAATGGCAAAAACGATCTGTATAGCTAACCAAAAGGGTGGCGTAGGCAAGACAACGACGTCTGTTAATATCTCTTCTGCCCTGGCTACTCTTGGTAAAAGAGTTCTTTTGATCGATATGGACCCTCAAGGCAACGCTTCGAGTGGATTGGGTATCAAAAGATACGAAAGCCAAGATGCGAATAGCTACCACGTACTCATCGGTGAAAAAACACTTTCCGAGGCTACTCAAAACACGGCAAATCCAAACTTAAAGGTATCCACGGCTAATCCTGATTTGGTTGGGGCGGAAATTGAACTTGTTGATATGCCGCATCGTGAATATCGCTTAAAACAGGCAATTGCCACAGTCGCTGATCTGTACGACTTTGTTATCATCGACTGCCCACCATCCTTGGGTCTGATTACTCTTAATGCTCTCAATGCGGCGGACAGCTTCTTGGTTCCGCTTCAATGTGAATACTATGCTCTTGAGGGATTGAGTCAGCTTTTGAATACGGCCGGTCTGATCAAAAAGAATTTAAACCCGCAACTTCATATCGAAGGCATCGTGCTAACGATGTTTGATAGCCGTAATAATCTCAGTCACCAGGTTGTGACTGAAATTAAAAACCACTTTGGCGATAAAGTATTTAACGCCATCATTCCTAGAAATGTACGCCTCAGTGAGGCACCAAGCCATGGACAATCCATCTTCGAATACGACAGCAAATCCATCGGCGCGACAAGATATTTGGAGCTAGCAAAAGAAGTGATTGCACGTTCGGTGCAAAAAAACACCTCTGAAGCGGTTCCGCAGACACAACAAAATGCTTACGAAGGGGAAGTAAATGTCTGATTTTGCTGTTGAATCTTCAAACAAAAAGAAGGGATTGGGTCGTGGGCTGGGCTCTTTGCTTGGCGGACCCGCCCCAGAGGCACCTGCAAAAGCTCCTTCTGTAGCAGCTCCGGCTGGCGCGGCTGCGAACTCTCAAAATGTAACTTCATCGTCAACTCCCACTGCTCCCGTGAGCTCTCAACCCGCGACACCCGTCGCCCCTCCCGTAGATCCTGAGAGTAAAATCTGGAAGGTGGGAATTGATAAACTTTCGCCTGGAAAGTATCAACCTCGTACGTCTTTTGAAAAAGAGCCTCTTCAGGAGCTTTCTCAATCTATTAAAGAGAACGGAATTCTTCAGCCTATCGTGGCTCGTCGTACGACATCAGGGAAACTTGAAATTGTCGCCGGTGAACGTCGTTGGCGAGCTGCTCAGCTGGCGGGACTTCATGAAGTTCCAGTAATTCTTAAGAATTACGATGACAAGCAGGCCTTGGAGCTTGCGATTGTTGAGAATATTCAGCGTGAAGACTTGAATCCAATTGAAGAGGCAGAGGGATATTCTCGCTTAATTACTGAGTTTAAACTGTCTCAACAGCAGGTAGCCGAGAAGGTTGGTAAGGATCGGGCGACGGTAGCGAACGCCGTTCGTCTTCTTTCTTTATCTGAAGAGATCAAAACCATGATTTCCGAAAATACGCTTTCAGTCGGTCATGCAAAAGTTCTTTTGGCGTTGCCTGATCCAAAGAAGCAGCTCGAGTTTGCGAAAAAAGTCGTAAATGAAAAAATTGCGGTTCGTAAGCTGGAAAAAATGGTGCAGGCCGTTGTAAAGGGAGCAGAGGAAAAAGAAGAACCTGTTTCCTTTGATTCAAACGTTACGCAGCGCTTGATCGCGGGTCTTGGCGATGAGTTACAAAAGATCATGGGCACAAAAGTGAACATTGATTATTCCAACTCAAAAGGTAAGATTAGTATTCATTTCTATTCAGACGATGAATTAACGAATTTAGTAGATAGGCTTAAAGAAGGATGGCAGTAGCATTTCCTCCCTCATTACAAGAAGATCTCCTTTCTGGTCATGTGACGGCAATCCTTGACCAGGGGACGCATTTCGAAGGAAAGCTCAGCTTCGAAGGCACCGTGCAAATCGGCGGGGACTTTAAGGGGGAAATCTTTACCAAGGACACCATCGTTATTAATGAAGGTGCCTTTGTAACTGCTCAAATTGAGGCTGATACTATAGTTATTAGCGGCCGGGTTGAGGGAAATCTCTTTGCCCGTCGCAGAGTTATTATGCACCCACCTGCCGTGTTTAAAGGCACGGTGACAAGCCCCAGCTTACGTATTGACGAAGGGGTTGTTTTCGAGGGCGCGTCCTATATGCCTAAGTCTTAGGCAGCAACATTATCAACTAGTAAAATTACGTTGACCACTTCCAAGCCCGAATGCTAATCCCAAAGCTCAAAAAATCAGTAGGGATTTCAACCAAATGGACATTTTTGGACAATTAGGTATCAATACCACAGCGGCCTTTCAGTTTGTTCTTTTTGCTATTGCTTTGATCTTTCTGAGCAAAGTCGTGTTCGCGCCTTATGCGCACGCACTCGATGAAAGACAAAGAAGAACAAAAGGGGGAGAAGATCTTGCTCTTGAATATCAAAACAAATCCGTAGAGTTGCAAACAGAGTACGAGACCAAAACTCGTGATCTAAACTCTCAGATTAAAGGCATCGTCGATGCTGCAAAATCTCAAGCTAACAAAGACTACGAAGTTCTTGTTGCTAAAGCTCGTTCTGAATCGGAACAGCTGGTTCAATCCAACCGCACAAAAATCACTTCTGCAGTTCAAGCGGCGACATCTGAGTTGAAAGCTCAAACAAGCGCCGTGGCGATGGCAATCACTACTAAGTTGTTAAAATAAGAGGGCAGACATGAAGTTGCTTGTATCACTTTTAATTATTTCAGCGCCTGCACTGGCGATTGCGGCTGGCGGCGGTCACCATGATGGTATTCCATCAGCGGTCATGTACCAGGCGATTAACGTAGCCATTTTGGTTGCCGGTCTTATCTATTTCACTAAAGACGGAATCGTTACTTTCTTCTCTGGAAGAAAAGCGGCCTACCTTGAGGCTGCGCAAAAATCTGCATTTGCTCGCGAGCAAGCGGAAAAAGAATTCGTTGATATCAAAAACAAGTTGGCGAACCTGGATGCGACTCGTGAAGAGTCTCTTCGTAAGGCGCAAGCTCATGCTGATGATATGAAAAAACAAATCTTGGACGAAGCTAATGAAGTTACAAAACGCATTCGTCAAGATGCAGAGTTGACTGCGAAGCTTGAAGTTCAACGCGCACAAAACGAATTGCGTGCTCAACTTTTGAAAGACTCTATGGAAGCGGCCCGCACTGTTTTGACAAAAGACATTGGGTCCGCAGATCAACAAAAACTTCAAAAAGATTTTATCAACCACGTTGGAGTGTAGCCGATGAGAACTAGTGAAGTAGCAAAAAGTTACGCGAAAGCCCTTTTGGCCGTAGCAAAACAACAAGGCACACACTCAAAGGTGTTTGGTGAATTGAAAGCGATTTCTGAAGCTTTCAAATTGGACGCCGCTGTAAAAAGTTATTTTGCAAACCCGATGATTTCATCCGATCAAAAAGTGACTGCTGTGAAGGCCGCTTTGACTGGTAAAGGTGTTTCTCAAGAAGTCCTAAATACATTGGTATTGATGGGTGAAAAGGGTCGTCTTGAGGCTCTTGATCAAGTCGTTCATGCATTCCAGGAAATGTTGGACCTTGAAGAGGGCATCACTCGTGGTGTGGTTCGTTCTGCTCAGCCTCTGTCAGCTGATGCACAAAAAGAAATCGAACAAAAAATCAATAAAGTTCTTAATAAGAAGATCGTATTGACTTACGAACAAGATCCAAAGCTTTTGGGCGGCGTTGTTGCTCAGGTGGGCGGATGGACTTTTGATGACAGTATCGACACGCACTTAAAAAAATTGAATGAAGAATTAAACAGGAGAGCCAACTAAAAATGGAAACACAAATCCGTGCCGACGAAATCAGTCGCGTTCTCAAAGAGCAAATCAATCAATACAATAAAAAGATTGAAGTAAGTGAAACAGGTAGCGTTCTTGCAGTAGGGGACGGGGTTGCTCGTATCTACGGTCTTGAAAATGCAATGGCTGGTGAACTTGTTGAGTTCCCAGGCGAAGTTTACGGAATGGTATTGAACCTTGAAGAAGGTCACGTTGGTACCGTTTTGTTCGGTGAAGATCGTCAAATCAAAGAAGGCGACACTGTTAAAAGAACTAAAAAAATCGTTTCCGTTCCAGTTGGTGAGGCTCTTCTTGGTCGCGTCGTAGACGCTCTTGGTAACCCGATCGACGGTCGTGGACCTATCAACACGCCACACTCTCGTATCGTTGAGACGAAGGCTCCTGGTATCGTATACCGTCACCCAGTTGAAGAACCTCTTCAAACAGGTATCAAAGCTATCGACGCTCTAGTACCAATCGGTCGTGGTCAACGTGAGCTGATTATCGGTGACCGTCAAACTGGTAAAACGACTATCGCGGTTGACGCTATCATCAACCAAAAAGGCCAAAACGTTCATTGCTTCTACGTGGCGATTGGTCAAAAACAATCGACTGTTGCGCTCGTAGTTGAAAAATTGCGTGCAGCGGGTGCTCTTGAGTACACGACTGTTATTGCAGCAAATGCGTCTGATCCAGCGCCACTTCAATACCTTGCGGCTTATTCTGGTACAGCAATGGCTGAATACTTCCGCGATACTGGCAGACATGCTTTGATCGTTTACGATGACTTGACGAAACAAGCGCAAGCTTACCGTCAATTGTCTCTTCTTCTTCGTCGTCCTCCAGGACGTGAAGCTTATCCCGGCGACGTGTTCTATTGCCATAGCCGTCTTCTTGAGCGTGCTTCTAAATTGTCTGCAGATAAAGGCGGCGGTTCTTTGACTGCGTTGCCAATCATCGAGACACAGGCGGGCGATATCTCTGCATATATCCCGACAAACGTAATCTCTATCACTGACGGTCAGATCTTCCTTGAATCAGATCTATTCTACAAAGGTGTGCGTCCAGCGATCTCTGTAGGTAAATCAGTTTCTCGCGTGGGTGGTGCGGCGCAAATTAAAGCGATGAAACAAGTTGCAGGTTCTTTGAAACTTGAGCTTGCTCAGTTCCGCTCTATGGAAGCATTCGCAGCGTTCGCATCTGACTTGGATAAAGCGTCTCAACAACAGTTGGCACGTGGTCGTCGTTTGATCGAAGTGTTGAAACAACCTCAATACTCTCCAGTAAAAGTTGAAGAACAAATCGTTATGATCTTCGCAGCTGGAAATGCATTTGTTGATGCTTACCCAGAGACAGACGTTAAGAGATACGAAAAAGAGATGATCGAGTTCTTGAAAAACAAGCACTCTGACATCATCAAAACAATTAGCGAGAAGAAAGCGATTTCTGACGACACTAAAAAAGCGTTGTTGGCA
>NZ_JTEV01000032.1 GCF_000786105.1 Bdellovibrio sp. ArHS | reverse complement strand
CGTTCTCGTAAAATCCAACGTTTCTTGTCTCAGCCATTCTTCGTTGCTGAGCAGTTCACTGGTTTGCCAGGTCGCTACGTTGATATCAAAGACACTGTTAAAGGTTTCCGCGAGATCCTTGATGGTAAACACGATGCTCTTCCAGAGCAGGCGTTCTACCTTGTTGGAACTATCGAAGACGTTATCGAGAAAGCGAAGAAGTTGCAGGCGTAATACCTGCGCTTCCCATCGGCAGGCTGCCTAAAGCGTCTGCCGCTTGAAAGGGCGAGATATGTTTAAATTAACGATCGTGACTCCGGAAAAGCGCATCCTCGTAGGCCAAGAGGTTGAAGAGGTCACTGTTCCTGCATTTAAGGGAGAGCTAAATATTCTTCCTGGTCACGCGCCTTTGATCACGACATTGGAAACAGGCGTGATGAAATGGAAACTAAAAGGAAAAGAACGGCAGGAACTGGCTGTTATCAGCTGGGGGTATTGCCAAGTAAGTCCTGAAGGCGTGAACATTTTAGCGAATATCGCTGATTTGCCAGAAGAAATCGACCTTGAAATGACTAAAGCATACCTTGCGGAGTCAGAGAAGAAAGTGATGAATGAACTTATCACTGACGAAGACTGGACAGAGTTCCAACGTGAGTGGGCTCGCGCAAGAGCGAAAATTGAAGTTGCTTCGCAAGCGAAGAAGTAACCAAGGTCCCAGCCTCTGTTTGCCTTAAAGGGCCGTCAGTCGCTGCCGATATTAAAAATAAAAAAGGCTCTCTGAAAAGAGGGCCTTTTTCTTTTTAGGTTGCCGCATTCGTTTATTTTTGAGGACGTGGCATTGGCGTCGGAATCCGCATTTGCGCTTCAGAAGATGGAGTGGCCGCGTCCGCAAGGTCGTCGCTACCTAAGAAGCTAGGTTTTGGTTTGGGGATAGGAACCAGCTCAGGAAGAAGTGTTTTAAACTCTTTGCTTTCGTCAATTTGTTCTTCGTCTGAATCTTCAACGGCGTTGACGTCATCATCGTCGTCATGATCCAAAATAGAATCCGGATCTTCACAAGATACGTTAAGTGCTTCGGGATTTCTAAAAAGCTTATTCTTGAAATAGGCGTAGGAATCAGGACAGTGTTTTGCCAGGAAGTCGGGATTAACGATATAAGCTTCAAAGACCTCGGCAAACTCTTCATTCAGACTTTTTCCACAATAAGTGGTAATCATACATTTTTTACCGCGCATGTGCTGTCGGTACTCATTGTAATTTTCATTGTTATTGGCGTGACCGAAGCGATGACCTAACTCGTGCATCATTCGTCCCGTAAGCTGCCCCTTTGGTGAACCACGGGGACGCTTGACCGTCACAAAACCGCGACGGGAAATTCCAGAGTTCCATGCGCCAGAGGCGTCTATCCATTGATAGTCGTATTGATAGTCACCTGGAATCGGCTTACCGAGCAGACGCTCAACCTGTGCGATACCTTTAGCTAAGGCGATTCTTTCTTGTTCAGAAGCTTTGTGAGTATCAATACCGTTTCTATCCAAAACTTGATCCGCAGACTCGACTAGGCGAGGTAAGCATTTTCCATATCCAAAAAGAGGGTTCTGATAAAGAGCAAAAACACCCGCCGGCGTCCCCTTGTTGGCGGACTTGCGGCTTTGCTTTGGAGCTGCTTCCGAAGTCCCTGCGCAGAAAACAAGTCCCGCGCAAAGAGTCAGTGCCAGAAGCAAGAAATGTCTAAAAATTCGATGTGTATGAAATGATAAGATTTGTAGTGGGTTTACAGTCACGTTACCGCCTCACTTGTTCTTAGCTAAAGACCAATGCAAGATTGAACCCAGGGTCGAGGCAGTATACTGAGTTTTAGACGACTTGATATGCTTACGACCTTGAAAAAAAGAAAGGCCTCGGGGACGAACGACAATCAAGGGCCTTCATGTCTAGAATATAGTCAGAGAAAATAAGAGACTATGATTCAACGAAGTACATAGCTATTTGAACTAGAGGCCAAAATATCATCAAGATGCTCGGCAACTCTTTGCCCAGAATCTTGGTGATTAAAATAGAGCTGTAAGACACGAAGATAACCTTTTTCACTCGAGAGAAGTTTAGGAGCTCCCAAGTTGACGACGATGACAGACTTTTTTTCCACCGAGTTCAAACGTTTAACAAGACCGGCTGTTTTGGGACCCGTGATAGCAATAACTGATAAAGGGCACTTTGAGGTTTTAATCCAAGTGGCAGCTGATTCCCGATCAAAGTCACCCGTAAGATATTTCGCCGAAACCATACGGCCCGAGGCTTTCTTAAACGACTGAATAAATAAATTCGACGGAGCTAAGACACAGACCTTTTTCAAAGAAGCCACCTTGCGTTTTTGCGGAGTCTCTTTTCCGGGAAGTGATCTTGGTAAGAGGTTGGTCCGAAGATTTTGAGCCAAAATGTTCGCTTCAACTTCTGAATAGTCTTTCGAGGTCAACGTCAATCCCTGTGTTAAAGAGGGCTGACTAGGATTTTTTCGATAGAGGTTGGCATAGGCCTTCACGGTAAGGATGCGCTGAAGTTTTTCATTTAAGTAGGACTCTTTCATCTCACCGGTCTCAACGGCTTTGCGGACGAATTCGAAAGCCTTTCCCTGATCCGCAAAGGACCACGTTAGCATGACCATGTCTGCGCCAGAAAGTAGAGCCTTCAGAGCGGCGGCCTCGGGACGTAGAAGCTGCCTTGATCCCTGCATTTGAAGATCGTCAGTAATCACTAGGCCGCGGTATTTCATCTCAGAGCGAAGCAAGTCATGCGAAATAGGTTTGGAAAAACTGGCTGGCTCTCGCGCTGGATCGAGGGCAGGATAAATTAAGTGGGAAAGCATTAAAGCTATGTTTTCACCGAGCTGTGTGTAGGCCATGAACGGCTTCAAATCAGTTCGCTTAAGATCTTCGAGGCTTGAGTTGTTCAACACGACACTGACATGAGGATCCGCTTTTAGATTTCCAGTTCCGGGAAAATGTTTTGCGGTCGGAATAACCCGCGCCTTTAGAAGGCCCTTTGAATAGGCCACGCCTAATTCACTAACAATATCGGGGTCGGCTCCGAAGGAACGAACGCCAATAAAACTGCTCACCAAAGGATCGGCAACGTCTAAAACGGGCGCAAGATTCATGTTGAAACCGACTTCCCGCAAGAACAGTCCTGTTTGATAACCCATTTCCTCTGCAAGAAGTGGTGATTGTGTTTGTCCAATGGCCAACGCATTGGGCGGGGCCGGTGTAATCGGCAGGCGCGAAACTGATCCGCCCTCTTGATCAATTGAAATGAGTGGAGGCAGTTTAGAGTATTTAAAACTGGTTCGATAAAGGGCCGTATTTAAGTCGCTGATTTGGCTGAGTGAAACAATATTTCTTTTGAAAAGAAGAAAGGAACCGGGCTTATAAGTAGCGATGAATTTTTCTAAGTCCGAAGTGACCGTCTTCTGCGGGAAGCCGACGATAAAAAGTTGTCCGACTTTTTCGTCAACGGTCATGGCGGCAATCTTTTTGTCGATTATGCGGCCGAGAGCAGGAGTTTGAGCTGGCACAAGGTAGGGAAAGAGCAAGCAGGGAAGAGTAACGCTCAAAATTCGAATTATTTCCCTGATATACTTGGTCATAGATAAAAGAATATCATTCGCCTCTTTTGAAGGTAGGCGATATTTGAGAGACGACATGAAATTGCACCTAAGTCTGATATCTAAAGTCTGCTTCATCCTTACGATCATTTGTGGTTCGTGGGTACTGGCGCAGGAAGAGTCCGCGACACTTGTTGAAGTTGAAGTCGTTCAAGACAATTTGGCGCCGTACAAAGATCGTCGCGAAACGCACGGAATGTACATCGGGGTCGACTACGAAGGCTTGGATTTAAAAAACTACATATCCACACTGGACAACTTAGGATACGCGGACCTTTTTGGGTCCGATCCGATCCCGTTGATTCGTTTCAATATCGACTACAAGTACAACTTCGCATTGGGGGCGGTGGCCTTGGGTGTGGATTATGGAATGGGCAAAATTGAGGACAATCGTTCTGGCACAGATCGTTCCCTGGAAGTCACCAAATACGGCGTCGGAATCAAATATGTAATCGACAACATAATGCCAGAGCCGTATCTAGCCCCTTACTTGGGTCTTAACATTTGGCAAATGAGTCTTGCAGAGTCTTCACCTACGGATTCTTTTTCCGCAACAACGCAAATGGGATATAACTACACGCTGGGGGTTTTGCTTCAGTTAGATTGGCTGGACTACGATACGGCAAAACAGACGACTTTCAATTGGGGCATGGAAAATACGTTTATCGATTTGTACGCCACCCAGTACGCCGCCACCTCAGCCGCAGATGATCCAGACACCACGACAGACTTCCTGTATGGCGCGGGTTTGCGTATTGAATTCTAAATAAGCTTTAGTAAATTTTCGAGTTCCTCGTGGACCGCAGACCAAGAGATATTTGCCAGCTTGATGTTCAAGCGGTTGTCTGGCGTCAGTGAATATTTCTTACTTTCGCGTACAGCCAACTGGATGACAGTCTCGGGTTTCAATTTGGTCTTTTCAGTGAAGATCAATGAGACAGATTTTAAGCCGGCGCTGATATCACGAACGCCAAGCTCTTTACACTGACGACGAATCAGCATCAGTCCCATCAAATTCACGGTTGGATCTGGAATCGGACCAAACTGGTCGCGCAATTCTTCTTCGATACGATCCAAGTCTTCATTAGATGTGATTTCTGCCAAAGCTTTGTAGTAGCTAAGACGAATGCGAATGTCAGAAATATAATTGTCCGGGATCATCGCAGGGATTCGCAAATTGATTTCCGGATCCAAATCCATATCATCAACAGATTCACCTTTGGCCTCTGCCAGAGCTTCGTTTAACAGATCCATGTACATTTCGTAGCCGACGGAATTAATATGGCCCGACTGCTCTTCACCCAAGATGTTGCCGGCACCACGAAGCTCAAGATCGTACTGAGCGATCTTGATTCCGCTTCCCAGGGCGGTGTTTTCCTGAATGATTTTTAGTCGTTCCTGCTGTTCTTTGTCGAGCTTGCGATTTCGCGGCATCATCAAATAACAGTAAGCGCGAGTCTTGCTTCGACCAACCCGGCCCCGCAATTGATAGAGCTGTGACAGACCAAACATGTGGGCAGAATCGATGAACATAGTGTTGGCGCGCGGAACATCCATGCCGGACTCAACGATCGCCGTACAGATAAGAACGTCGATTTCGTGGTGGAAAAACGCCAACATGGTTTTTTCCAACTCATGTTCTTCCATCTGTCCGTGGCCAATACGAATACGCGCTTCCGGTACGATGTTGCGAATTTCATCGGCCAGCCCGTAGATGGATTCGATACGATTGTGAATAAAATAAACCTGACCGCCGCGCGATATTTCGGCCGTGATGGCTTTGCGAATCGTCTCTTCGTCAAACTTAGTTACAAAGGTCCGTGTTGGCAAGCGATCGACGGGCGCTGTGTTGATCAAGCTGAGGTCGCGAATTCCCACTAAGGCCATATTTAAAGTTCGTGGGATGGGTGTCGCCGACAAGGTCAAGGTGTCGACGCTGACCTTCATCTTCTTGATTTTTTCTTTGTGAGTGACACCGAACTTTTGCTCTTCGTCGACAATCAAAAGACCCAGGTCTTTGTATTGAATGGCGGAACCCAAAAGTTTATGTGTACCCACGATGATATCTACTTTGCCGTCTTTTAGATCCTGCAAGGTCTTTTTAGTCTCTGACGGCGATACGAATCTGTTTAATACGCGAATATCAACCGGCCATCCTTCAAAGCGTTTCTTCAAAGTTTCGAAGTGCTGGAAAGTCAAAACAGTCGTCGGCGCCAGCAGGGCGACCTGACGTCGTGCTTGAACTGCGAAGAAAGCAGCTCGCATAGCCACTTCTGTTTTCCCGAAACCGACATCGCCGCAAACCAAACGATCCATGGGCTTTGTCGACTTCAGATCTCGCATAATATCATTAATGGCGCGCATCTGATCGTCTGTTTCCTCGTAAGGAAAGCTGTTTTCAAACATTTGAATTTCGCTCTCTTTAAAAACAAAAGGCGGACGATGAAGTTCTGCGCGCTTTGCATAAAGAGCCAGCAGATCAGCCGCAATATCACGGACGTGGGCTTTAACTTTGGCTTTGGTTTTTTCCCAGGCGGTGCCGCCCAGCTTATCAAGAATGGTGGTGTTGGCGGCGCCTGAAAACTTTTGCAGCTGGCCGACACGATAAACCGGAAGATATAGTTTATCTTTATCTTTGTAGCCGACCTGAATGTATTCAGATTCGACTCCGCCGATATTCATGATCTTAAGGCCTTCATATTGACCAACGCCATGTTTGACGTGAGCGACGAGATCGCCGGGCTTCAAATCACCGAAGGCCAGACGCTTTGCCTGCTTTTGAAAGTCTTGGGCCCCGGAAGACTCTCGGGATCTTTGTTTTTTTCCGTAAAAATCCTCATCCCTAAGGAAGATGACTTTTTCTTCTTCAAGACGAAGACTTTCACTGAGATAGCGGGGCACGACGTGGACAAGATGGCTGTCGCGCTCTTGCTCCATCAGCCACGAGTCCCAACGATATTCATCTTCGTTGGCGCGGGCGACTTTCAAGCCCAGCTTGTCGAAGATTAATTTGAGGCGTTCAATGTGCGACTGATTTTTCGTACCGATAAAAATGCGATACCCATCATCGCGCCACTTGTTCAACTTATGGGTGGCCGCCTGCAACCACATCTCAGATCCGACAGCGTTATTCAGGCTGAGATTTGTAAAGTCTTGGGTAAGAGCTGTGCGATACTCCACTCTTCCATCTTCACCGACGTCCGCATCCTCAAGATACTCTAAGGAAGAAAAATAGATTTCCCGGGAACCTGGCGGAAAACTTAGTTTTTCAAATGGCGTATAAAGTAAATCTAATTCGGGACGAATCACATGCTGAGTGCTTGAAGCATAGTCGGCTTTAATCTCGGCCCAGACTTCATCACTCCATCTAGATATTTCGATTGGATCTAGGAACCACACGTTCACCGAAGAAGAGAAATGCTCAAGGGGACTTGCCAGCTCACCATAAAAATATGGCAGTAGAAATTCAATTCCAGGAAAAGAGTTTTTAAGAACCAGTGAACGCAGGGTCTCTTCCGCCTCTGCTTTATCAACCTCGCGACCGTCAATCATGGTACGAACTCTTTGCAGAAGCCGTTCGTGATTCTCGTCCCTGAAAAGAATTTCGCGCGCGGGAGTCAGAACAAAAGAGGTAACCTCTTCAGTACTTCTTTGATCTGCAACATTGAAGTGACGGATGGATTCAATCTGATCGCCAAAAAGATCTAAGCGCACCGGCTCGTCTTCAGTAGGAGGAAACAGATCGACGATACCTCCACGCAAGGCATACTGTCCCTTGTCTTCAACCATGGGCGCAGAGACGTAACCTAAAGAATTCAAATACTCGGCGATATCTTCTGGAAGTTCGTCGCCGGATTTCAGAAGACGTGAATATTCTTTCAGAATTTTCACCGGCAAAGTTTTTTGCGTCAGCGCGTCAGAAGCAGAGATGAAGATTTCACCGGCCTTCGCTTGTTGGGCCCGGGATAGAAAACGAATGCGATCGCTGACGACCCGAGAGTTTGGATAAAGTCCCGAATAGGGTGAAACATCGAAAGCAGGCAAAATAGTGCTGTGACGAGATGGGTCAAAGAACTCCAAGAGCTGCTGAAGCTTATTGGCTTCGGAAAGACTACTAACAACAACCAAGTGCGGCAAGCTGTTGATTTTTTTAGAATAAGTCTGCGACAAAAAGTAAGCAAGCGCGAGCGGAGATGCAGCTCCGGTCACTTGAATTTTTCCGCGTGTAGTTTCGAAGGCCCTTTCCAGAATGGATTCAAGCCTTGTATGAGTCATTTCGGCTTTCATTTGGTGGGCTCATCTTGCCATGCTTATCGCCTTGTTTCCATTCATATTTCTTGGTTTTCACAGACGACACATATATAACTAATTGAAATCCAAATAATAACGACAACTTTGGAGGGGTACAGTGCCACTCGGTGGAGTCATTTTCATCGTCATCTTCATCGCTCTATTCGGAGCATTTTTAGTATGGGTCGCGTCCAAAACAGGCGGCAAACCCGTTTATAACTCTATCAAGTATGAGCCCTATGAGTGCGGTATTCCTGCTCTTGATAAGAAAGATACGAAGGTTTCAGTAAAATATTATCTTACTGCAATCCTATTCATCCTTTTCGATATCGAGATCATCTTCATGTATCCGTGGGCGACATCTTTCCGTGATTTCTTAACATCAGGACAGGGTTTGTTTGTGCTTATTTCGATGATGGTCTTCATCGGAATCTTCATCTTCGGACTTTTCTGGGAAGTTAAATCAAAAGCATTGGAATGGGACTAAGCAATGGGAATGGGTAAAGATCTTTTTGAAATTACCGTTAACGGTTTAAAACTTGTCGTCATCTTTTTGTTGATGGTTCAAGCGGTACCTATTCTTGTATGGCTAGAGCGCCGTGGTTCTGCATTCATTCAGAACCGCTTGGGGCCGAACCGCGTTGGACCTTTGGGTTTAATGCAACTTTTGGCTGACGCCGTGAAGTTCTTAACGAAGGAAAACTTTGTTCCTGATACGGCGAAACCATTTTTGTACTACGCAGCTCCTGTGTTTGCCTTGATTCCGGGTGCGGTCGCGTTTTCCGCGATTCCGATGTCGACGCCTATTCAGGTCGGAACATTTGAAATGTTCGGTTCAACTTGGGGCCCTTATACCTTCCTTGTGCAAGGTTATGACATTGGCGTGGGCATTGTGTTCATCTTGGGTATTTCCTCTTTGGCTGCTTACACATTGCTGATGGCTGGTTGGGGATCGGGAAATAAGTACTCGTTGATGGGCGCGCTTCGCGCTTCTGCGCAAACGATCTCTTATGAGCTGGCTTTGGGCCTTTCAATCGTCGGCGTGATCATGCTTTACGGTACGTTCAACCTTCAAGACATGACCGTGGCTCAACAGGGCCCACTTCAATTCGTGTTCTTTGGCCACACAGTGACAGCAAGCTGGCTTCCAAACTGGGGTATCTTCTATCAACCGTTGGCGGCCCTTTTGTTCTTCACAACGGCCTTTGCCGAATCAAATCGTCTGCCATTCGACTTGGCGGAAGGTGAGTCCGAGCTTGTTGCGGGTTTCCATACTGAATACGGCGGATTCAAGTTCAACATGTTCTTCATCGGTGAATATGGTCACATGATGATCGCATCGGGATTGATGGCTTTGTTCTTCTTCGGTGGTTACGGCATCCCGTATGTCTCTGTCGAACAAGTTCAAGAGTGGGCGGCGTCGGTCACGTCTTCAGCAGGTTGGGCAAGTGCTTTGGTAGCTCTTATCCATTTCCTTGTGTTTAATATCAAGTTTGCCTTCTTTTTGTGGGTCTTTATCTGGGTTCGTTGGACGCTTCCACGCTTCCGTTATGACCAACTTATGGACTTCGGTTGGAAGACTTTACTTCCCTGGGCGTTGGCAAACACGATTATTACAGCGCTTGTGATCTACATCGCATCTTTGTGAGGAGAATAACGTGACAGCAGATGCATTTCTTTTTTGGTTTTTAGCGATAGTCACTCTGGTCAGCGGACTAAGTGTGATTCTTTTATCCAACCCAATTTATTCGTCACTTTGTTTGGCGATGACGATGGTGGGTATCTCGGCTTTATTCGTGACGTTGAACGCTTACTTTATTGCCGGGGTTCAGCTGATTGTTTATGCCGGCGCCGTGATGGTTCTATTCGTCATGGTGATCATGCTTTTCGACTTGAAGAAAGATCTTCAAGCTTTTACGAAGGGTAAGTTTTCAGGGGCCGTGAAAATCGCCTCTGTAGGATTGCTAGCTGGCTTGGTGGTTGGGGCCATCGCAATGTCTGTAGGTCTTTTGAATGAGAAGACGACAGACAATCCAGTGACCGCAGGAACGGGGATGGAATCAACCAAGGCGTTGGGGCAGATCCTTTTCTCTAAATACATCTTCGGCTTTGAAGCATTGGGCGTTCTTTTGTTGGTGATCGCTGTCGGTGCAGTAGCATTAGCGCGCAGTAAAGGTGGAACACATGAACACTGATTTCATTAATAACATTGGCCTGACTCACTATCTGGTTTTGGCAGCACTTTTGTTCATGATGGGTATGGCGGGTGTTTTGCTTCGCCGTAACGTGATCGTTTTATTGATGTCCGTTGAATTGATGCTGAATTCAGTGAACTTGACGTTCATCGCTTTCAGTAAATACCTGGGCATTCTGGATGGTCACATCATGGTTTTCTTTGTCATGACGATTGCTGCAGCAGAAGCGGCAGTAGGCTTGGCTTTGGCCGTTTCAATCTTTAAACGCTTTAACGAAGTGAATATTCGCTTCTTTGAACACTTGAAAGGATAAGGGAGCAGCCGTGAATCATTCTCTTTTAATGGCCCTTTTGATCCTGGCTCCGTTTGTTGGCTTCTTGATTAACGGAGTTCGTTATAAAAAGCACTCGGCCAATGTGGCTGGTGTGATTGCCACTTCCGCAATTGCGATTTCTTTCATCAGCGCGATCTTGCTGGTTTTGGATGTCGTGGCGATGCCAGCGGAATCCCGCAAAATTGCCGTGAGCTTTTTTGAATGGATGGCCGTCGATAAATTCAAAGTCAACGCGGGTTTCGTCGTCGACCAAATCAGCTCTATCATGATTCTCGTAATCACGGGTGTGGGTACTTTGATCCACTTATTCTCGATCGGTTACATGCACCACGATAAGGGTGCTGCAAAGTACTTTGCTTACCTTAACCTGTTCATCTTTAATATGTTGTTGCTGGTTCTTGGTGACAGCTTGCTGGTGATGTTTGTTGGTTGGGAAGGCGTTGGTCTTTGTTCTTACTTGTTGATCGGTTTCTGGTTCACAGACAAAGAAAAAGCCGCTGCGGGCATGAAAGCCTTCATCACAAACCGTGTGGGTGATGCGGCATTCTTGCTTGGCATGTTCATCTTGTTCATCACTTTCGGAACATTGAACTTTTCTGAACTAAACGCTTTGGCTCCAACTACAGTGGAAGCTTCTTGGTTGGGCGCGGTGACCTTGGGAACTTTGTTCCTTTTCATCGGTGCTACGGGTAAATCTGCGCAGATTCCATTGTACGTTTGGCTTCCAGACGCGATGGCCGGCCCAACACCTGTGTCCGCACTTATCCATGCGGCGACGATGGTTACTGCCGGTGTTTACATGATCGTGCGTTTGAATCCGTTATTCATTATGGCTCCGAACACGATGATGGTTATTGCGATCATCGGTGCGGCGACAGCGGTTCTGGCGGCAACAATCGGTATGACCCAATGGGATATTAAAAAGGTCTTGGCGTACTCGACAGTTTCTCAACTTGGTTACATGTTCTTGGCTTGTGGTGTGGGAGCTTTTGGCGCAGCGATGTTCCACTTGATGACTCACGCATTCTTTAAAGCCTTGATGTTCTTGGGATCTGGTTCTGTGATCCATGCGATGCACGAGGAACAAGATATACGCAAGATGGGCGGCCTTAAAAAGTACATGCCGATCACGCACGTGACGTTCTTCTTGGGCTGGCTTGCGATCATCGGAATGCCGCCGTTTGCGGGCTTCTTCTCTAAGGATGAAATCTTGGCTTACGCATTTAATTCGCCACTAGGCTCTCCGATCTTGTGGGCGATGGGTGCTTTGGGTGCCACTTTAACAGCGTTCTATATGACTCGTTTAATGGCGTTGACCTTCTGGGGTAAAAGCCGCGTTCCAAGCGACGTACACCCGCATGAATCTCCAGCGCTTATGACAATTCCATTGATCGTTTTGGGCATTCTTTCGGTGATCGGTGGTTGGATTGGTATTCCGCACGTTATCGGTGAACATTTGGGTCACCTTCCTAACGTGTGGGAGCACTGGTTGCATCCTTTGATCTCTCCGATCCCAGGCTGGACGGCGATTGATGTGACGACAGAGTGGACTTTGATGGGCGTTTCTGTTGGTTTGGCTTTGATCTCTGCGATCGTGGCGTACCAATTCTATGTGAAGTCTCCAGAGACTCCGAAGAAAATCGCCGAAAGCATCAAGCCTGTGTACAACCTTGTGTATAACAAATATTTCGTTGATGAAGCTTACTTCGGATTTATCATCAATCCACTTGTTAGCATCAGCAAAAACACTTGGTACTACATCGATGTCAATTTCATCGATAAAGCGACTTACTTGGCTGGCGACTTGGTTCGCGGCATGGGTTCGTTCGTGCGCTCTATCCAAACTGGTAATATGCAACAGTACGCGATGTACATCGGTATCGGTGTTGTTGTGGCTCTTTCATTTGTGATCATGAGGTAATGTATGATCCTGAGTAGCATTGTTTTCCTACCTCTTTTGTTCGCGTTGATCGTCGCTGTATGGCCAAAGTCGAATACGATTCGTCACTTGGCCCTGGGGCTTTCTCTCGTTGAATTTGTTTTAAGCTTGGCCCTTTTCAGACAGTTTGATCCGAACTCTGCGGGCCTTCAGATGGTCGAAAAATTCATGTGGATTGAACGCTTCGGCATTCAATACTTCATGGGTATTGACGGCATCTCGTTGTGGCTGGTTCTTTTAACAACGTTCCTTACTCCGATCATTATTCTGGGTTCTTGGACGTCGATCACAGAGCGAGTTAAAGGCTTCCATGTGGCGATGTTTGTTCTGCAAACAGCCATGCTAGGAACGTTCTTAGCGATGGATGCGATCTTCTTCTATGTGTTCTGGGAGCTTTCTCTTGTGCCAATGTACTTCATGGTTGGTATCTGGGGTGGGGCTCGCCGCATCTACGCGACGGTGAAGTTCTTCATCTATACGTTTGCGGGCTCTGTGATGATGCTTGTTGCGATCATCTACATGATGTACCTGACTCAAGAAGCGACGGGCACGATGAGCGCAAGTCTTCTTGATTTCTATAAACTTAAGATTCCGTTTGTGGGTGGTACTTTCTTCAGCCTGCAAACTTTATTGTTCTTCGCCTTTGCTTTGGCTTTTGCGATCAAGGTTCCGGCCTTCCCAGTTCACACGTGGTTGCCTGATGCCCACGTTGAAGCACCAACACCTGGCTCTGTCATCCTTGCCGGTGTGATGCTTAAAATGGGTACGTACGGTTTCATGCGCTGGGTGATTCCATTATTCCCAGAGGCTTCTGAATACTGGGCGTGGTTGTTCATGTTGATCGGAACAGTCGGAATTATCTATGGTGCCTTGGTAGCGATGGTTCAGCCGGACGTAAAAAAACTGGTGGCGTACTCTTCAGTTTCGCACATGGGTTATATCCTGGTCGGCCTCTTTGCTTTCAACGCTTACGGTATGACCGGTGGTCTTTACCAAATGTTGAATCATGGTATTTCAACGGGTGCCCTGTTCTTGTTGATCGGTATGATCTACGAAAGAACGCACTCTCGCGAAATCAGCAAATACGGTGGATTGGCAGGGGTCTTGCCTTTGTTCACAATCTTCTTCTTCATCATTACATTGTCTTCAATCGCGGTTCCATTAACGAACGGATTTGTCGGCGAGTTCCTGATTCTTCTAGGCACTTACCAAGCTGAACCCGTGTTTGCGTACTTCGCAGTTTCGGGTGTGGTTTTGGGCGCTGTTTACATGTTGTGGATGTTCAAACGCGTTTTCTTTGGCGAAAAGGGAGAACTTGTTAAAGACGAGCATCACCCGCTGCATGATTTGAATGCTCGCGAAATCGCAGTTCTTGTTCCTTTAGTAATTATGGTTTTCTGGATGGGTCTGTTCCCAAATCATTTCTTGAACTACTCCAAGGCAAGTATTGATTATCTTGTGAACAACAGAAGCAACTATAACCTGACTATTGTAGAGCCTGGCGCAACTTCGACTCAGCATGCGCAAGGAGGTAACTAATGAATATGAATATCGGTCTTAGTGATATCTTGTTGATTTCTCCGATGATCGCTTTGTTCCTGGTAAGTTTGATCCCGATCACCGCAAAAGTTCTTCGCGGCAACCGCGAACAACCTCATGCCGTGACTTTGGCACAGGCGCTTATCGGTATCGTGATTGCCATCGGACTTTTGATTGTTTTCGGCGGCGGTGGAAAAACGGCCTTTAATAATGGCCTGATCTTTGACGGCGTGACCCAGTGGATGGGCGTTATTGCTTTGGGTGCCGCTGGTGCCGCGATGGTCATGATGTATGAAAATCCAGCGACGACAGGGAAGCAGTTTTCTGAGCTGATCTTCTTGGCGATGAGTTCGGCTGTCGGAATGTTGATTCTTGTCTCTGCCGTGGATCTATTGATGGTCTTCATCGGTCTAGAGATGATGTCTTTGGCATTATACCTAATGATCGCAATGAGCCACGAAGAGAAGCTTTCTAAAGAAGCGGCCCTGAAGTATTTCATCCTGGGCTCTTTCGCATCAGCACTGTTCTTATATGGTGTTGCCTTTATTTTTGGCTCAACAGGTGGAACAAACATCCTGGCATTCATGGACAGCGCTGCGGAACTAGTTCAAACAAGTCGTTTGTTCTTGTTCGGTATCACGTTTGTGATCCTGGGCTTCTGCTTTAAGGTGTCAATTGCTCCGTTTCATGCATGGACTCCGGATGTGTATCAGGGTGCTCCTACTCCGCACACGGCTTTCATGGCAACCGCGGTGAAGACTGTTTCTTTTGCGGCCTTCTTGCGTGTGATTGCAACGAAGTCTTTGATCGGTTCAGACCACTTGTTTGATATCTTGCAGTGGCTGGCAGTGATCACGATGATCTTGGGTAACACAGCCGCAATCATCCAAAATAACTTTAAACGCATGATTGCCTACTCTTCAGTAGCCCATTCAGGTTACTTGTTGATCGGAATCATCACGGCTGGCGTCAGCGACAATGGCGCCTTCGGTGCTTCAGGAGTTATCTTCTATCTTCTTAGCTACGCATTGATGACTTTGGGTGCTTTTGCTATCGCGAGCATGCTTGAAAGATCTGAAAACCATATTGTAAACGTCGACGATCTTGCCGGTTTTGCAAAACAAAGACCGATGTTGGCGCTTTGCCTGACGGTGTTCTTGTTGTCATTGGCCGGGATTCCACCAACACTAGGTTTCTTCGGTAAATTCTATTTGTTCAATGCAGCCATTGGTGAAGGTCTATTGTGGTTGGCGATCTGGGGTATGATCAGCTCTGTGATCGGCGTTTACTACTATCTGCGCCCGGTTGTTGTTATGTACATGAAAGAGGGCAATGCCGAAGTGGCAAGTCATTCTTTGAATGCGACGACTGTAACAACAGTTATCATGGCCCTTGCCATTATTGTTATGGGCTTTGTTTCTGGTCCGATCTTTTCAGCTGTAGAAAGAAGTCTATTCTAAGTTGGCTACAGTTCGATAAAATACATTTTAAGCCCTGGAGCATCTCCAGGGCTTTTTTATTTTGGGGGCCTTTTGAATTTAACTGCAAAGAACCCTAGTCTTTTATCGTGTCTTCGGGGAATAGCTACACCCGGTCTTTAAGACCTAATATTCTTATTGAGCATGAATGAAAAGTTTCACGAACTCATCAAACAAGCGTCTGCCGTTGTCTTGGATAAAAACGTCGAGATTCGTCTAGCCATGACGTGCCTGCTGGCGGGCGGTCATTTGCTGATCGAAGACTTACCTGGCGTCGGCAAGACGACGCTGGTGCAGGTTCTTGGTAAACTCACGGGGCTTAAAACTCGTCGCGTGCAATTTACAATTGATCTTCTTCCCGCGGACGTAATTGGTGGTCAGATTTATCACCCTCAAGAGCATAAATTTGTTTTTCACCAGGGTCCTTTGTTCTCTCAACTGGTGATGGCGGATGAGTTGAATCGCGCAAGCCCAAGAACACAAAGTGCTTTGTTGCAGGCGATGGAAGAAGGCGAAGTGTCTGTAGAGGGTGTCACTTGGCCATTGCCACAGCCCTTCTATGTGATCGCGACTCAGAATCCTCATCAGCAGACGGGCACATTTCCATTGCCGGAAAGTCAGCTTGATCGTTTTCTTATGAGCCTTGAGCTTCATCCGGCCTCGAAGGAAACAGAGGTGCGAATTTTACAGGGCGAAGACCCACGACTGCTTTTGCAGAAAATTCGTCCGTTATTTAACGAAGCCGAAATTGCAGAAGCTTTGCTTGAGGTCGCAAAAGTTCAGGTATCGGTCACTGTCGCCCAATATATTGCGGATCTGTTGGAAAGATCTCGTCGCGCCGGTTTTGAAGGGGCGCCTCTGTCCACGCGAGCGGGCATGGCTTTGGCGAAGGCCGCTAAAGCTTGGGCATTTTTGGAGGGCAGAAACTACATAAGGCCTGAGGATGTTCAGCAAGTACTAGTTCCTGTATTGGGTCATCGTCTTGGAGGAAATCATGGCATCAAACGCGGCCGTGAATGGGCAGGGATTTTACAAAAAAGCACGCCAGTTCCTGTCTAAGAAAAAAACGCGCACATACATTCTTCCGACAGGATTTGGCATCGCCTTTGGGTTGATGTCTTTGGTTCTGTTTTTTATGGCGGTTGGATATTCCAACAATCTTATCTACATCTTCTTCTTTTTTCTGATATCAGTCGCATTTACGGGAACTTTTATTACAAATAAAAATATCGACGGTGTCGACGTGGTGGAGGTTCATATCGATGAGGCATTTGCGGAAGAAGCCGCGTTGCTCAGTGTGACCTTAAAAAACAGATCGGGGTCGCCGTCTTACCAAGTAGAGTGCTATTGCGAAAAATATCCAGAAGTTTCCTCAAGCGTAGATATTGAGGCGGGCAAAGAAGAAGACGTCTTCACCCCATTTTCTTTCAAAAAACGGGGGCGCCACTCCCTTCCTCGGATAGGCGTTCAAAGTACATTTCCATTTTCGCTATTAAGGTCTTGGCGAGTCTTCAGGATTCAGTACGAGTTTATTGTTTATCCTGCGCGCAAGGGGACTGAGGCATTTCCGGCAGGATCTTATTCGCAGGCCGACAACGAAAAGACGGGTCTTTTTAAAGAACATCGCCGCTATCAAAATACGGATTCGATGCGAAGAATTGATTGGAAGGCGAGTGCCCGTCGACAGGAACTTTTGGTGAAAAGTTTTGAAGAGGCGGAAAAACCGTCTTTGCATTTTTCCTGGAATCAGACGGCGCACCTGAAAAACTACGAAGAGCGAATTTCGCAACTGTGCTTGTGGGTGGACCAGGCATACAGGTTGGGACACGCCTTTTCCTTAACGCTGAGAGCACAGGAAGTTCCCAGGGGCGAAGGGCTTTCGCATCGAAAAAAATGTCTTGAGATGTTGGCCTTGCTCGGCGCGGAAGAAAACACATGAGCAGAAGATTTTACGCCCAAAAAGTTTTAGCAACGTCCTTCATCATCGCCATGGTCATGGTCGCCCTCGAAGTTTCTGCCTGGATCGCCGCCTTTAGTTTGATCATGTTGTTCTGGAAGTGGGGCGTAGAGAATTTGCAGTGGAAACCTCTTTCTAGAAAGGCGACCGGATTTCTTAGTATTCTACTTTTAATCCAGGTTCTGATTCAGTTTCGCACTCTTATCGGCCAAGAGCCCGCGTACACATTTTTGCTCGCCCTTTCTTCCTTAAGAATTATGGATTATCAAAACGATCGGGATCATAAATTCGTCATTCTTCTTGGTTTTCTTTTGATTTCGGTAAAAGCGCTATTCAGTTTAGACATCTATTGGATTCTTCCTTCGGGCGTTGCCTTTATCGGTCTATGGTATTCATTGTTGCCACCAAATTTGCCAGCGCGGGCGAGGGTGCTATTTAAGATTTTCGTTTTATCGGTACCGCTGGCGGCAATTTTGTTCTTTGCGTTTCCGCGCTTCGTTTTACCCTGGGCCATGTCGCGCGGGTCTTCTCAACTGGGCGAAATTGGCTTTACAGATGAAATAAATCCGGGGATGGTGGCCGAGCTTGCCACGAATACGGCGGTGGCTTTCCGGGCAAAAATCGAACGTCTTCCGGTAAATAAATCGATCGATCTGTATTGGCGGGGATCGGTGCTTAATCAATCCCGCGGATTGAGTTGGCGACCACGAAGGCTGGGACTTCGAACGCCCGCACTAGAGGAGTATAAAAATTTACCGAGTTATGAAGTGGCAATAGAACCCACTTCACAGCTGTATCTTTTTGTCTTGGATGGAACGAGGCATGTGGACTTGGATATCAACCAAGTTTTAGCTCTGCCTCAGAGTATATACAGGTCTACTCGTCCTTTGAATAAGTCGTCAGTATATCGCGGTTACTATAAGTCGGAGTTTAAAGATGAAAGCCCCCCTCAAGACGAAGATTTACAAGTTCCTCCTGTTCAAGGGCGAGTGCGAGCTTGGGTTGATGACATCTTAAATAGAAAGCTTTCGACATCCCAAAAAGTCGACGAATTGCAGAAGCTCTTCGTTGATGGTGGCTTTGTGTATACGTTGTCGCCGGGTGTGTATGGTCCGAATGATTTAGAGACCTTTCTTTTTGTAAGAAAGCGGGGATTCTGTGAACACTTCGCGGGTGCTTATGCAACGCTTGCCAGATCCTTGGGAATTCCGGCCCGGGTCGTTGTCGGCTATCAGGGAGGGCGCTTTAACCCGTTGGGTGGCTTTTGGAAAATATCGCAAAAAGATGCGCACGCCTGGGTTGAAATTTTTCATGAAGGCTTTTGGCAAAGGGTTGACCCCACACTGTGGGTGGCCCCTTTGCGTTTGGTAATCGGTGCCGAAGAATTCTTCGGGCTTTCGGAAGAAGATCAGCGAGCCTTTGCTCGCGCGGTGGATTGGCGACCGCCCACGAAGGAGGACTTTCTTTTGTGGGACGAAATCAGCTTCTGGGTGGAAGATCTTAACTATCGATGGACTTACTTTTTAATCGATTTTGATAAAACGTCTCAGCAGAGTTTCTGGAAATCGTTCCTAAATTACAGAATTCAATCTGTATTCTTGATATTAGCAATTGCTTTCGGCCTTGTTTCTATTTTTCGCAGTCTTTTCAATAAGAAAAGAAAGCTTAACGAGGCCCAAGTTTTACTAGAAGCTGTGGAAAAGTGGGCGGAACGGAAAAATATTTCTCGGGAAGCCTCCGAGCCACCTCTGGAATTTTTCAGGAGGCTTCAGTTTGAGTTTCCCCATTTGAAATCGTCTTTGCAAGAGATCGAACTCTTCTACGATCAGCAAACTTATGCAGGCAAGTCGAGTTCGTCGGGAAAAGAAGTTCTAAGAAACTGGAAAAGACAAATGCGCAGTCGTTAAACGTCGTAATGCCGAAGAACGTTGATTGCAGATTTAAAACCGATGCGCACAATGCGCGCTAAAATTTCCGGATTTAAACTGAAGTGATCGACGAAGAACATTTCATAGTTATTCGGCCTTGGAGCAATATAGATATAGTCGACCTCAGGGCGGAAGTTCACACGATTGCGAATGATTTCAAGCAGTTTGTCTTTGTGCTCAGCGGGCAAGTTCATTTGTTTGAAATATCCGTCGACGGCATTGTAGATACCGCGAATATCATTCTTATATTGAATATGGCGCATGATTTTCTGCTGCACGACCTGGTAAAGCGCCTGATTGGCAATCAAAGGGATACCGTAGTTGTGCAATGAGCCCATCTCTTCAGTGTAGTGATAGGGCTGGATCGAAAAAGATGAAATTACCAGATCGGCACCGTAGTCGGCGGCGACATGCGTGGAAAGTGTGTCGCGAATTTCGCCATCATAGTAGTAGATCTCTTTGCCGTCCGGACGCTTAATTCCATAAGGAGCAAAAACGGGCGGCAGAGCCGTTGAACAAGCTACGGCGTCACTGATGGTGGAGTAGTTGATATACTTGGTGTTTTCCGTCTTGGAGGACTCTGGGAAATTCCCGAAGATGGCTTTGCGGGTATGGTTCAGTTGAGTCCCGATAATAAAAAGGCCCACTCCTAAACGGGCAAAGTCATTGTCCAATAGAACTTCTTTGCGAAGGTAGCCCTCGATGCCCTTTGTGGAGAAAAGACCGTTGAGCTTCAAACCATTCTTTAAAAGGGATTCCAGTCCGCCAGTGACCAGGGCCTTTTCCATCAAAGTCCGCGGGATAAACTTCAGTAAGCCGCTTGAGTTTAAGTTGAAAATATCGCGGTAGCTGATGGGTTTTAAATAACGTAGATCCGACTTATCAAAAGAGGGATGGCTGCCAGATCCGATTTGAAAGGCATTGATCAGCGATTCAATGGGGTAACCTGCGGCAAGAATCGACGCCACAAAAGCGCCAGCGCTAGATCCTACATACAAACGAATGGTAAAAGGATCGTCTTCACCGAAGTTCTGACGCACCATCTCTTTAGTGCCTCCGGCAAAGCGAAAGCCTTTTTCTTGTAAAGCTAAGCAAACCCCAATGTGAAAGGCGGCGGCTTTGATGCCTCCACCACTTAAAACCAGGGCCACTTTTTTCTTATCACGAATCCGCATAGTGTTATCTCTTAGTATGAGAGCTCTTGGACTTTCGGGCAAAGAATTCTTTGGATCTTAAGAAAATCCATGACTTAGGGTTGCTTAATCAGACGAAGGTCTAGTTGGATAGGCTAAAAAATAAGTGAATAGCCAGATCAAGGTCCTGAATTTTGTTGAATTTGGATAAGTACTCACACAAAATTTGACAGACCGAAGTCGTGTGTTAATGTTGGATACGCAAGCTGAGTAGGGCGACCACCCCGAAAAGTTTGGCTAGTAAGGAAATTAGATGAACGTAGAAGCAATTGGTTCATGGTTACCGCTAACGGACTACTCTACTAAATACAAAATTAGTGTGAGTACACTCCGCCGTCGAATCAAGGCTGACGACATCAAATTTCGTTTTGAAGACGGCAAGTACTTCATCATGGACGAACCGATGGGTACCCATCAAAGAGTACATCGCCCCTCCCAAGACAGCGACGCCTTGGTGGGTGCTCATCATGGAATGATGAAAGGTAACGACACTATGTCCGCTTCTTCAAAAGACGACCTTATTAAGGCTCAGGACCTTCAGGATAAATCGGTGAAGGCCAACAAAGACGAGCCCATTTTAACTGCGGCTAACAAACTTCTGAACGAACTCAAAAAAGCCTACACTCAGATCCTGCAAGACAAAGAAGAAACAATTCTTCAGCTCAAAGAGGAAGTCGCGGACTTAAAAACTTTGGTTCGCGTACTAGAATCTGAAAACGACCGTCTTAAGGGCTTCAAACAGTAGTTTTTCCAAGATGTGTCATGTAAGAGCAGTGCGTTCTTACAATATCTTCATTGCCAAACAGTAACGTCCCCGCTATTTCGACCTCTGACTTGAAGGGAGTCGAATGCTTAAATCTTTAGCGACAGCACTGTTTCTTATTTCTTCTTTGGCTACGACATCATTTGCGCAAACTTTGGAAGTTGCGGACAGCCAGAACGTGATGGATGAACTTAATCCTTTTGATCCAAATATTGAAAAAACTCTGGAAGAGATGGATCAGCTTTACTTTGATGAAACAGGTTCTTCTCCGTTTATTGAGAACCTGATCGGCCCAATGGGCCCTTCTTGCTATCGCAGTTCTTGTAAGGTGTGGGCGCAGGTTTCAAGATCGCAACAAAAGATGTATTTGCATATCGATGGCATTCACACATACACCTGGGCTGTTTCCACTGGAGCACCTGGCCACGGGACACCTAATTTCGATACGCATCCTAACGGTCGTATTTATGATAAATACACATCGACAAAATATCCCGGCGGAGACTATCAAGGGCTAGGCAATATGCCTTATGCCGTGTTCATTTCAGGGGGATTTGCAATTCATGGCACGGGGACAAGCAATTGGAAAAAGCTTGGTACCAAGGCGTCACATGGCTGCATTCGTGTTCACCCGGACAATGCTTATGTCTTCAACCGCCTGGTTCGCCAGCACGGAATCTATAAAACTTGGATTACAGTCCACGAATAGCTTCGGCAGTTTGCACCAAATAAAAAAGGACCGCTTAAACGGTCCTTTTTTATTTTTAGGAGGGGCGATGGGCTGGGCTACGATTAAGCAGCCAAGCTCTTCGATTTTTTTGGTTCTTTTTTTGTCGGAGCCTTTTTGTCTTGGCTTTTCGCTTCTTTGTCGAAGGCGACCGCGAACACTTCATCTAAGTTTTCAGCGAAGATGAAATTGATCTTGTCTTTGAAGACCTTGGGAATATCTGCGATATCTTTCTTACAGGCCATCGGAATAATGATGTTTGTAATACCTAGGTTCAAAGCAGCCAAACATTTCTCACGGATACCACCGACCGGAAGCACGCGACCTTGTAGTGTCACCTCACCAGTCATCGCGATATCGTGACGAACGGGAGTTCCTGTCATCAAACTTACAAGGGCAGTTGTAAGAGTGATACCTGCAGAAGGGCCATCTTTAGGGATTGCACCCGCTGGCAAGTGAACATGCACGTCATACTTTTCAAAGAAGTCTTCAGGAATACCTAATTCTTCTTGGTGAGCACGAGCGTAAGACATTGCTGCGTGAGCAGACTCTTTCATCACGTCGCCAAGCTGGCCCGTCAATGCAAGATGTCCTTTACCTTTCATTTTCAAGGCTTCGATAGTAAGAACTTCACCACCGGCTTGTGTCCAAGCAAGACCTTGCACAACACCCACTTGAGAGTCGGCAAACTTGTCGTCACGTTGGAAGCGAGGAGGTCCCAATAACTCTGGAACCGTCGCTGGAGTGATTTCTACAAAATTAGCCTCACCCATCACAACCATTTTTGCCACTTTACGGCAGACAGAACCGACTTCGCGCTCTAGGTTACGAAGACCTGCTTCACGAGTGTAACCCGCGATCAAGTATTTGATACCTTCGTCTGTGAACTTGATGTTCTCGTCAGTGATACCGTTGGCTTCAATTTGTCTTCTGATCAAATGTTTCTTCGTGATCAAAAGTTTGTCGTTCTCTGTGTAGCCAGGGATATTCAAAATTTCCATACGATCGCGAAGAGCTGGTGGGATATTCTCCAACACGTTGGCCGTTGCGATGAACAACACGTTTGAAAGGTCGAAGTCGACGTTCAAATAGTTGTCACGGAAAGTTGCATTTTGTTCTGGGTCCAAGACCTCAAGCATTGCTGCTGACGGGTCGCCACGGAAGTCCGAACCTAATTTATCAACTTCATCGAGAACGATAACGGGGTTGTTTGTCTTAGCTTGACGAAGTGCTTGGATGATTTTACCAGGCATTGCACCAACATAAGTTCTTCTGTGACCGCGGATCTCAGCTTCATCCTTCACGCCGCCAAGTGCGATACGGAAGTATTCTCGGCCCATTGCGCGAGCAATAGATTTGCCAAGAGACGTTTTACCTACTCCTGGAGGACCACCGAAGCAAAGGATTGGACCTTTCAGATTCGGCTTCAATTTTCTGACTGCCAAGAATTCCATAATACGGTCTTTGGCTTTTTCCAGTTCGTAATGATCTTCGTCCAAAATTTCTTTGGCACGTTTAAGATCGATCACGTCGTCGGATTTTTTGCTCCAAGGAAGATCCGCCATCCAGTCTAGATATGTGCGAACCATTGTTGCTTCAGACGCATCGGGATGCATACGCTCCAAACGTCCTAGCTGCTTCAAGGCTTCCGCCTCTACTTGTGGCGGCATTCCTGCGTTCACAAGTTTTTCACGAAGTTCATCCATCTCTTCAGATTTAGAATCACCTTCGCCCAACTCATTCTTTATAGCCTTCATCTGCTCACGCAAGAAGTACTCACGTTGAGATTTAGACATGTCCTCCTTGCCACCAGTGCGACCTTTTTGTTGGGTCTGCATGATTTCAAGTTCTTGAGCCAGGATTTCGTTAACAAGCTTAAGTCTTTCTGTCGCATCTGAAGTTTCAAGAACTTTTTGAGCGTCTTGAACTTTAATCCCCAGGTTAGAAGCGATAAGGTCAGCGATACGACCTGGATCAGAAACATCATCCAACACCAACAAGATGTCTGGAGAAAGAGGGCGACCGAGAGCAATGATGCGCTCGATGTGCTCTTTTGCCGTTCTGATAAGTGCTTCATTTTCAACGACAGTTTTCTGTGTTGGGATTTCTTCGATTTTTTCTACAGCCACTTCGAAAGAAGGAGATGTTTTCGTGAAATTCTTAACACGACCCTTTGCTACGCCTTGGATCAAGATTTTCACTCGACCGTCAGAAAGTTTTCTCATTCTCATGATCATCGCCACGGTACCTACCGTGTAGATGTTGTCAGGAGAAGGATTCTCTTCGGAAATGTCTTTTTGGGAAGCTAAAAAGATCAAACGATTCTTCGCCAAAGCTTCTTCCACTGAGCGGATCGAGGCATCGCGGCCAACGAACAACGGAATAATCATATAAGGAAATACAACGATGTCTCTCACAGGTAGCATGGGGAGTGTCTGTGGGATTTCTAGGACTTTATCGTCAAAACTCATACCGCTCCTCCGCGTAATGCGGGAATTTATGTTTCTAGTATGAAACTTCTCGGCATGAGACAGAGGGAGCTTAAATCAAAAAAGAAAAATTGGACTGACATCCATGTCAGTGGACCTCGTCCAATGAGTAAAACTTGAAATTATTGAAAAAGATTCGAATGGCTTTCTTGTTCTTCCATACATTCAATGCAAAGAGCGGTGAACGGTCTGGCCTGAAGTCGACGTGCGCCGATAATTTCACCGCAGGATTCGCACTGGCCATAGGTCCCGTCAGCAATTTTCGACAGAGCTCTTTCAATGGCATAAAGAGCAGTACGATCTCTTTCATGAAGATGAATGGATATATTATTTGAGATATCTTGTGACGCCACTTCAGCCTCGTCCGCAACGTTGCCGATGCTGGATTGTTCAGCTTTAAATTCGTGCGTCTTATTGAGGATCGAGCTTTTTTGGAAAAGCAACGATTCACGCAAATTTTGTAATTCTTGTTCCGTAAGTTCGGTTACGTTCATCTCACCCCCCGATATGATGATCTGGCCGAATGTGGCTTCCTTATTACGGGGGTTTGAGATCATGTCATCAAAAAAGCGCTGCGTGACGTTTTAGTAAGCAGGCCATTGGCGCAGTGCCTATCGCGCAAATTTACGACCAACTGCTTCTCGCATCTCAGCACCTTCGATACTGAGGCGTGTCCAAGGGATAGCTAACAAGCGTTCTGTCTCGATCATTTCTTCCGTCTCTTCGCAGATACCAAATGTGCCCTGTTCAATGCGCGCCAAAGCCATTTCGATTTCGACCAGTTGGTTTCGCATGCGTGCTTGAGTTACTAAAAAAGAATGTTCCGCGATGTGGGCAACGGATTGGTCGGCTTCATCGCCGCCGCGCTCTGTGTGGGCAAGTTCGCGCTGGGCCGTTCTGAATCTATTCAGGACATCCTGTTTGGCAATGAGAAGCTTTTTTCTACACTCCATCACTAAGTTTTCAGAAATACGACCCGTCATAACAACCCCCTTCTTTAGATTCTGCGACTGCGTCGTCGCTGGTGTACCTAAGACCGGCACACCGCAGAAGGGGGTTAAAAAAAAGCCATTAAATTATCTTATGGCACCTATTTAACGAGGGTTTTAAAAGGAATTACTTCGCCTTTTTCAACAGTTAGGGCTGTGACCGGACGCTCAATTTCGCGTTCAGAATTCATCGAAAGAGCCCCTAAGGCGCCAGGGAAGCGGTTTAGCTGGCTAAGCTTTTCCGTTAACTTTTCGCGACTGTCGGCGCCGGCCACGATAAGCTGGCGCAGAATAAGACCTGCATCGTACGCCTGAACTTCGATGAGTGAAGGGTCCTCATTATAGAGCGCTCTGTATTCAGCAACAAAACGTGACTTGTCCTGGGCTGTCGGTGTCAGACTGTCCACGAAAAGCAGGTTGTTAGAAAAGTTACCCGCTCTGCGTGCGACGTCTTTGGTGTTCCAAAGGTTGGTACCCATAAGCTTCACATTCTTAACATCATTATAAGAAAGCATAGCAGAGATCTGTCCCATGGCTTTCACGCTATCAGGAATAAATATCGCATCGAAGTCCGCAATGGGTGGCAGAACATTCTCTAGATTCGACTGACGCACGGATCTTTTTTTGTCACTGTGCTGAAGTTCTTTTAAACGCAAATTGAATTCATCTTGGCGAGCTTCGCCGAAGTAAGTGCCCACGAGTCTTTGAATAACAAGGCGGAAGTCTGTTTCTTTAGTGGAGTAGTTTTGCACGGCCGTGATCTGCCCGCCGCGCGCCAGGACTTCATCCCAGAAGATATTTGTGAACTCGACACCGTAGGCATCGTTTGGATAAAGGATCGCAAACTTCTTCATGCCCAAGTTTTCCATGGCGGTGCGAACTAAAGCACGAACCTGCATTCCGCTGGTTAAAGAGTTTCGAAAAACAGTCGGTCCAATTTCTGTCAGCCCTGATCTTTGTGAAAGAGCTACAGTGGGAACACCCAACTCGTCAGATTTTGCCGCCACGGCAGGGGCCGTCTTGCTTAACAAGCTACCGACAATTGCGATCACATTATCTTCTTTAACCAAACGCTCGACACCTCGGCGGGCCGAGTCCGGATTTCCTTCGCTATCCATGACAGCTAATTTGAAACCCGATCCGGGAATATGAAGACCCAGACCCATCTCAAGACCGCGCAAGGCTCGCTGTCCAACAGGAGCATTCTTGCCGCTTAAGGGAAGAATGACCCCCACGGTTTCGGTATGCACATTTTTAGAGGCATCTAACTGCTGGATCATCTCTTGCGCGCGAATGGCCTGATCTGTTCCTGGGACAAAATCATTTACCGCGGAAAAATACTTTTTTGCGGCTGAAGTGTCTTTTTTATCAAGAGCCAGTTCACCAAGACGGTACATCGCATGGGCGCGAAGATAGCCAAAGTCTGACCCGTCAGCGACTTCTTCCAGTTGATCCTCGTTCAGTTTGTTTTCGACGATATCGATGGCATGCAGGCGATTGGCATCTTGTTCTGTTTTAGTCGGCGCCTGAACGGATTTATTCACAAGGAGTTTTAAATATTCCAACGCATCTTCTGTCTTGGGCTGCTCCGGCAAAGTCAAAGCTTCGCTTTGAATTTGTTCGGGGGTTCGGCCCGCCGTCATGCCCGCCATAGACTTTGGCTTTTTTGTCGTTGAAGTCACCGGTGTAGGCTTGTAGGGAGGTCGCTTTTTTGTTGCGACCGTCGTACAGGAAGCTAAAAGGCATGCGCTTAACAAAAGTGCGAATCGAAACGTCATTTTCTGTTCCTCATGATGTGCGAGACTTTTTCCTGAAAGGCTTTTACAAGAGGCGAGGACTCTGTCGACTTCGCAAGCTCTTCAATAAGTTCTTTTTGTCGTGCTGAAATATGGTGGGGAGTATCGACAAGGACTTTGACCAACATGTCACCGGATCCAAAGCCACCTAACTTTGGAAAACCTTTTCCTTTTAGTCGGAACGTCTGGCCCGAATGAGTTCCCGGCGGAATGCGGATCATCGCCTTGCCCGTTAAAGTCGGAACCTCAATGTTTGTACCTAAAATGGCATCTGTATAAACGATCGGAAGATCCAAGATGACATCATTTTCATGTCGTTTAAATAAAGGATGTTCCTGAATGTTGATGATGACATAAAGATCACCAGCAGATGCGCCAGCCGGGGCGTCGCCTTCTCCGGCAAGTTTCAGTCTTTGACCTTCCTTGACGCCGGCAGGGACGTTGACCGAAAGCTTTGCTGTTTCTTCTTTTCCGCCTTTTTGGCGAACGAAGCTGATAACTTTTTCCGCGCCCAGCGCCGAATCTTCAAAAGAGATATTTAAAGTGTAGCGTAGATCCGTGCCCTTGGCTTGTTGACGACGGCCTCGAGCGCCAGCGCCGCCACGAGCATTTCCAAATATTTCTCCGAAAACATCCCCGAAGATATCTTGAAAGGGATCGCCACCGGAAGCTCCGCCGGCACCACCTTGATTGCCAAAGCCGCCAAATCCTCCGAAGCCACCAGCGCCACCAAACCCGCCAGGTCCGGCACCACCGCCGAAACCTTGAGCGCCCGCATGGCCGAACTGGTCGTACATTTCACGTTTTTTGGCGTCACTCAAGACATCGTAGGCCTGACTGATTTCCTTGAACTTTTCTTCAGCTTTTTTATCGCCGGGATTTTTGTCAGGATGATATTGTATCGCAAGTTTGCGATACGCCTTCTTGATCTCTTCCGCGGAAGCTGATCGAGAGACACCTAATGTGGAGTATAAGTCTTTTTTAGACAATCAACCCTCTTATTCTGGTTTCTTAGCAACCACCACTTGGCCTGGACGAATAACTTTGTCATGAAACTTATAAGGCTTTTTAAAGACACGAAGAATGTGTCCCGGCGCCACCTGTTCGGTCGGCTCGCTGCCCAGGGCTTCGTGATAATTGGGATCAAAAGCAGCACCTTGCGCGGGGATTTCGTTCACCGAATGACGTTGCAACAAAGACTTAAGTTCTTGTGCTGTCATTTCGACACCCTGACGGAACGTCGCAAAATTTTCAGCACTCACAGTGGTTTGCAATGCGCGTTCGAAATTATCAACCACTTCAAGAAGGTCACGGATAAAACGCTCGCCGCCGTACTTAACAAGATCAGAGCGTTCCTTGATGGCGTTGCGTTTATAGTTTTCGAACTCTGCTCTTAGATACAAGAAGTCGTTTTTGAACTTCTCTGCTTGTTCTTGAAGTTTCTGAATTTCAGAAGAGCCGTTTGCGGCTGCATTTTCTGGATTGGCAGAATTGGAATTTTGAGAGTTATTTTCTTCTGACATGACAGTTCCTTTCGCAATACTTAAGATTGTGTATTCGTTTAGGATTGTCAATGTCCCGAGGTGCGACAGGCCTTTAAATATCTTCAGCGAGGAAGGTTAATTCTTGAAAGACTTTATTGCTTAAAACCAAGCCTTCACGTGTAAGCGACCAATGCCCACGGCCATATTGAACCCAGCGCTTTTGAATTAAAGAGTTTAAGATTTCGCTGACTTTTTGCGCGATGTCTGACGGAAACTTTTGCGCCAGCTTTTCCTGACTGAGCCCACGCATTAAACGCATCGAAGTATGACAAAAGTCGGTGAGAGCTTGATGCATCTCCAGAATTTCGTGTTGAGCAGCAGGCAGATGCGTCGCCGGTGAAGTAAACTCTTGCCCATCAAACGCCAAAATTTGCTTTTGGTATTCATTGATAGAGTTGATGTTCCAATAGCGAGTGCCCCAAGCCGATTCCAAACTGTATGAGTGGGCGCTGAGTCCCAATCCCCAATAGGGCTCGTCCACCCAATAAAGCATATTGTGACGCGATTCGAATCCAGGTAAGGCGAAGTTGGATATTTCGTACTGCTGAAAACCGCTGGTCGTGAGTTGATCGGCAATGATGTCGAACATTTCGACCTGCTCTTCTTCCAAAGGACGGCCTTTTGACAGAGGGTGTCCATCAGGAACAGTCAAACAATAGGGGCTGATATGTTTAGCACCTTGTTCTATCGCGATTTTCACATCGTTTTTCAAGCCCGCAACTGTTTGTGAAGGCAGGGCAAATAAAATATCGAAACTGAAGTTTAAATCATGAGCCCGCAAAAGGTCCAGTGTTTCCAGGGTTTGCTTTGCCGAGTGTTCGCGGTGGACCATTTTCAACAACCGATCATCGAAAGTTTGAGCGCCAACACTGAAGCGGTTCACTCCATGATCTAAATACATTTTTAACTTGTCTTCGTTGATTGTTGCCGGATTGATTTCGATCGTAATTTCGCTATCGGGTCCAGTTGTAAATCCGTATCTACCCAGCTCTTTGATAATCGATACAATGAGAGGAGCTGGGATCAAGCTCGGTGTTCCTCCGCCAAAGTAAAGCGTGTCCAACTTTTGCGGGGTGTAATAGCGGTGCTTCTGGCGAATTTCTTTGAAAAGCAATTCGACATACTGATCCGGAGGCAAAATCTTACTTTGCTCATAAGTCGCGAAGTCACAATAAGTGCAGCGCTGAATACAGTAAGGAATGTGAACGTAGACGCCAAATGCCATGGGAGTTATCTAGAGTATGTCTAAAAAATTTCAACTAAAAAACGGTATGAAGGTCCTTTTCTTAGAGAGTCACAAGTCTCCGGTGGTCTCAGTTCAAATGTGGGTGAAAACGGGCTCGGCCGACGAAAAAAAGGGTGAAGAGGGGATTTCACATTTCATCGAGCATTTGGTCTTTAAAGGAACCCGCAAGTACAATGTCGGCGAAATTGCCGCAACGGTCGAAGGCTCTGGCGGGGAGCTTAATGCCTACACATCGTTTGACCAAACGGTTTTTTACGTGACGATCTCGAAGCAATTCTCGGATGTGGCTTTGGATGTTATCAGTGAAATGATGGGTTTTCCGACATTTGACCCGAAAGAAATTGATAACGAGCGAGAAGTCGTGATCGAAGAAATCAAACGCGGCCAGGACAGCCCGGGTCGGCGCGCAAGCCAACTGCTCTTCACCAATGTGTTTAAGAAACATCCTTACGGGCGACCCGTGATCGGCTATGATAAAGTCGTCAACACTGTTTCACCTAAGAAGATTCTGCAGTATTACCACAGTCGTTACGTACCTTCGAACATGTTCCTGGTTGTCGCGGGAGACTTTGATTCAAAAGAAATGAAGAAAAAAGTGGAAGCGCTCTTTGGCGCCTTTGCTCCTTACAAGCTGAAAAAAGTCGCGCGCACGAAAGAGCCTGCGCAAAAATCAATCCGTATCAAGGTTGAACAAGCCAAGTTCGAACAAACTACCGGATATCTGACGTGGCGTATACCCAATGTCAAACATAAGGACATCGCGGCCCTTGAAGTCCTTTCTGCAATCCTGGGGCAAGGGGACTCCTGTCGGTTGATGCAAAGCTTGCGTATTCGTGAACCTTTGACGAACTCTGTAGGTTCCTTCAGTTATTCGATGCAGGATGATGGTCTGTTTGCGATTTCGTTTAACCTGGAAAAAGAGAATCTGGGTAAAGCCCTGGCGAAGATGACGCCGGAACTTGTGAAGCTGATTGAAGAACCGCCCACGTCCTCGGAAATGCAAAAAGCCATTACAAATTTTGCAAGTCACGAAGTGTATTCGATGGAAACGGTGGATAACATTGCGAGAAAAGCGGGAAGCAACGAGTTCTATTATAATGACCATGACTACTATCGTAAGTACATGAAAGAGGTCTACGCGTTAAAGCCCGAAGACATTCAGAAGGTTGCAAAAAAATATTTCAAACCCGATACCTTCGGTCTTTCCCTGATGACCAATATGGATAAGAAAGAAGCTGAAACAATTCTTAAGTCTTTTGCGAAGGATTTAAGAAAAGCTTTGGCGAAGGCTAAGTTTTCTAAAGATATTACCAAATTCAAAGCGAAGAAGTTCAACATCAACACTGGCGCAGTTAAGCATTCTCCGACAACGGAAAAAATAACCTTGTCGTCTGGGGCGACGTTGCTAATTCGCGAACAAAAAGATACCCCCTATGTTGCGATGAAGGCGGCGTTTTTGGGTGGCGTGCGGGTTGAAGAAGAAAATCAGAATGGCTTGACGGAGCTTTTTTCGCGTAACTGGCTTTCCGGATCAAAGAACTTTACCGAAGACGATATCAATCTTAAAGTCGATGAACTGGCTGCGGGCTTAGGAGCTTTCGGTGGCAGAAATTCTGCGGGTTTGTCGATGGACTACCTGTCGCCGTTTGAAGACAAAATGCTTGAGGTCTATGCAGATTCTTTACTTCACCCGCTTTTTCCTCAGGATATTCTAGAGCGGGAAAAGGTCGTTATTAAAAATCAGATCAAAGCGCGCAACGACAACCCCGCGCAGATTTGTGTCTTAAGCTTCATGCAGGAAATCTTTAAGGGCCACCCTTATGCCAGAGACATTATTGGAACTGAGGCCAGCATTGATGCGATCAATTCCGAGCATCTGATGGCTTACTATAAAAAGATCGCTCAGGCTAAAAACCTCACTTTCTGTGTTGTTGGTGACGTCAATAAAAGCAAATGGGCGGATAAGCTTGAAGAGATCACAAAACAACTTCCCAAAGGGGAGCGTATATCCAATAAATTCCCCATTGCGGATTTGAAAAACGGCAAAAAACTTTATCACGAGCTAAAAAAAGAGCAGAGCCATATTATCGTAGGCTATCGCGGTTTGACGCTGAAAGATCCAAACCGTTTCACTCTTGAAATTATTCAGTCCATTCTGAGTGGTCAGGGTGGTCGGCTATTTATCGAACTGCGTGATAAAAATTCTTTAGCCTACTCGGTATCACCTATGCATATGGAAGGTTTGGAGTGTGGATATTTCGGTGGATACATCGGTTGTTCTCCTGAAAAATCTGAAAAAGCCATTCAGATGCTGAAGGCTGAATTTCAAAAGTTGGCCGATGTGAAGATTTCAGAAGAGGAATTGGGTCGGGCGCAAAGGTATCTGATCGGACGTCATGACATTGAATTGCAAAGAAAAAGCACCATCTGTAATGCTCTTCTTTTCGACGACATTTATGGTCTTGATTACAAAGAGACATTGGACGTCGCGGATAAATATTTTGCCGTGACTCCCGAGGCGGTTCAGGATCTGGCGCAGAAGATTTTTGCGCAACCTTCAATCATCAGCTTGGTAGGCCCTTCAGACGTCGATCTTTAAATCGCGTCTGAGGTTTGGCAGAATGGTTCGGTCGGGATGTGAAACGATTCTGTCGAAAAGCTGTATCACTTTGGGACAAATGTGACCTTGGCCCAGAATACAAAAAAACAATTAACCGTATCCCCCCTGAAATTTGTTAAACTCTTAGGTATGAGGGAAAAGCGTTCGACCGACTCAGTAGAACTTTTTGTAAGTCCTGAGGGCTATTTCCAAGAAATGGTCCAAAAGGGTTTAAGCCAAAGAAAGATCCAAACCTTTCCTTTGGTGGAAAACTATCTTGTAAATCTTTTGCAGCACTATCTGGATGCCCGCAATCTTTTTGAAAGCGAATACGCGAACGAAAGTGGGCGGAAGAATCCGACGACTTTGGCTGAAATGTATCTAACAGCACAAAACGCCGATGCCACAACGAAGGCGGAATTGCTTCGAAAGCTGGGCGATCGCACTCTTTATATCAGCGGCTTTTTCGGGGACTCTCTTTCGCGAAAAATTGTGGACGTAGATTACTATGCAGAAATCGGTGGGGCGGCTTATGCCTCTCTGGCTCACTGCACACGGGAAGATACACTGGCCAAAGTTTACAATACGTTTTCCCGCCAGTTCCTGGATTTTGTGGATGTCCTGACATATATCAGCCATCATTCATTTATTAAGAGCGATGAAAGTATTCTTCGTCTCTACGACCGCTATATGCGAACAGGGTCGGAGCTGGCGCGCGAAAAGCTCGTGGAAATGGGTGTTTTGACTCTGCCGCAAGACCAAGTAAAGCTTGGCAAGCAAGGCTGATTCCACTATGCTGTCGCCATGTTTGGCTTAGGCATGTCAGAACTCATTTTCCTTGGTGTATTGGCCCTTATTGTTATTGGGCCTAAAGAGCTTCCAGAATTAGCTCGCACCCTGGGACGTTTCATAAATGAGCTTAAAAGAAGCACCAACGTTCTGGGCGAAGAACTCAAGCAACAGGCGCGCTTTGACAGAATCGACTTCGATGAACCACCGAAAAAAAAGACGCCGCCTTCTTCTGACTCCGCAAGCCCCACACAACCATCTTCTGATCCGCAACAGATGGAACTGACCGAGCAAAAACCCACTGAAGATAAAGAGCACAAACCTTCATGAAAAGCGAAGAACTGGATTCACGAGCGCAATCATTGTATGAGCATTTGGCTGATTTGCGTAAGCGTTTGATCAACTGCGCTTTGATTTTGGTCGTGGCGACCGGAATCTGTTATGGCTTCAGCGATCAGATTTTTAATTTTGTTCGTGCACCGATTGCCCCCTATTTGCCAGGTGGCGGTCTTATCTACACGGGGCCCTTAGATAAATTCATTGCGCATTTAAAGCTGGCTTTTGTGTGCGGTATTCTCGTTTCATGTCCATTTTGGCTTCATCAAGTTTGGCTTTTTGTTGCCCCTGGTTTGTACTCTAAAGAGCGCAAGTATACTCTTGGATTCATCGTTTCAGGAACGGTTCTGTTCGTTCTTGGCGCGGCCTTTTCTTATTACATCGCATTGCCGATGGCGTTCGAGTTCCTGATGCATTTCGGGGGAGATGTCGATAAGCCGATGATCTCTATTGATCAGTACATGGGCTTTTTTACCCAGATGTGTTTGATGTTCGGCGTGGCATTTGAGTTGCCATTGGTCATTGTAGTGTTGGGAATGCTGGGCATTGTTTCCCAATCTTTTTTACGCAAGAATCGCCGTTATGCAATTATGACTATCGCGGTGATTGCGGCGATTATCACTCCACCGGATCTTTTAAGTATGGTCATGATGTTGACACCTATGTGGGTTTTATTTGAAGCAGCCGTCCTTATCGTGGGTGTCTTTGAAAAGAAAAGAGAATTCACTGAACGAGTGAACGAGCGCGAATAGTTTTATGACCAACCGCCCCCAAGGCTGACAAGTGTTCCGCCATAAGGTCAGCTATTTCCAGGGGGATCCATGTCTTTGTTGTTAAGTCTTATTTTTTCAGTAGGTATCGCGCATGCGGCAGATGAAGCCAGTTGTCCTGACTTTAGCGAACTTCGTGATGGCACAAAAATTCAACAGATATTAGCAGGTAATGGAGAATGCTTTTTCTCTGTTACTCCTGACGATGCCTGGAAAGACTTGGTCTATCGCGACCATCTTTTCACCTCTGAAGGAATGTTTATGGTGTTCAATTCGTACGGGCCTGGAGAAGAATCCAAAACCACAGCGGCTCGCGAGTTCTACATGTTTCCCCGAGTCTCGGAAACCTTTTCTTATGAGTGGAATGACGACACCCGAGAACTGACAGTCACTCATGTAACCGGGGATAAATTTGTCTTTGAATCCAAGAAGGCGCGCCTTAAAAGTATTTCCCGCGCGAACGTGTCCGTGGCTGACTATGTTGAAGCGACGAATCGCGGTGGTATCGAGATTTCGAATTTT
This sequence comes from Bdellovibrio sp. ArHS, assembly GCF_000786105.1. Classification (NCBI taxonomy): domain Bacteria; kingdom Pseudomonadati; phylum Bdellovibrionota; class Bdellovibrionia; order Bdellovibrionales; family Pseudobdellovibrionaceae; genus Bdellovibrio; species Bdellovibrio sp. ArHS. Next base: position 8,070 of record NZ_JTEV01000032.1, on the reverse strand, counting down.
CAAGGGCTGCTCTTGGATGGGGGCTTCAAAATGGGAAGTTCACCCACGGCTAATCCCAATGCCAACTCTGTCATGAAAGATGTTAATAATTCTGCCTGTACTTTGAAGAACACGGAAATTTTCAAATACACCACGGACGGTGAAAGCTATTTGCGTTACCGTGACCAAGCGTTGATTGCGTTTGTACAGAAACGCTGTCCAAAATTAAAAACTCCCTAAGCTCAGCAGGGCACCCCGACGAAAGTAGGGATGCCTTTCTTCTCCGAAGTCACACAGAACACTTTGAAGTCTGGTTTCATTTTTTAAGTGTTAATAAACAATCACAATTTATACCCTAGATATATTCGTGTTCTAAGAAAATCGAAAATTTATCGGGGGAACAATGTTTATAAAAGTTCTAGGTATTGTTTTGCTTGCTGGAGCTGCGCAGGCGAATTCGGGAATGGGTTATGTCACCGACAAATGTGTGTTGGCTGCGAATGGGACTGTTCAGGATGCGACTTATGGAATGGATCCTGATGGAGCCTCCTTATTTTTCGATGCCAATGGTGCCACTCAAATTTTGCGCCCGGAAAACATTGTTTCTCGTAGTAATAAAGAGGGTCTCGAAACAATCGTTTATAAGACCAAACAAATCAAAATGATTGCCGGTTCTGGTAAGCCCGAGTTTGAAACTGTTCAACGTGTTATTCATGTGAAAAGGCAAGACGGCAAAATTATTTCAGTAAAAAAAGAATTTGACCTTACTGAGCAGCGAAAGATGCGCGATCTGGCCAAGAAAAGCGGATGGAACTATCCTGTTACGAAGGCGGCCGAGACATCTTTTGAGCGCAACGGTTCGGACTGTGATATCAAGCAAAGTCTGATGTATCAAATGCCGGATGATACAAAAGTCGAAGCAAAAGTCACATACGATAAAGATTTTTGCGCAAAAATCGAACCGATGATGAAACAAATCGGCAGCCAAAACGCCAGCCAGTGTGTGGGCTTGATCTCTTCTGCGCAGATGGCCTTTGAACAAAGAAAAAAGGAGCTGGCAAAAGAGGGAAAATCTTTTGTCACTTTTGAGTGGGAAGGCAAGCCGAAGCAAGAAATTGGCGGAAGTATGGATGTTTCGGGTTTCATCACGGCGTGTGCTATGGGTGGTCAGATGGTTCCTGGAATGGGCGTTAGCTTTGGCATGGGTATGATGGTGAGCGGTGGCAGCATGATGGGGCAAGCGGGCGCCATGATGACAGGAGGCCCAAGCATCCCGGCACCTAAGGAAAAAAAATCCAACGGCACAAAATAGTCGTTGTAAAATTGTCAGACACAAGGGGCTTGCAAAGCCCCTGAATAAAGCAACACAGTTGCTCCCGCATAGATTTTTAATCGGTCAATATTAAAGGAATTGCTGCATTTTCAATGCGATAGTCTAAAGCGATGCCGACATGATTAACTGTGGGATTTTTTTCATGCCCTATGCGCCTTACATTACTACCCCAACAATACAGTTCCCCATTACTTTTTGAGGCGCAGATATTATCGTCGACGTCCACATCTGTCGGGACCCAAGAGATAGATACCGGTTTGACCAGATTAATATCGGAAGGGGAGTCGCCTAGGTATTGGCTTAAAAGGCCTGTTCCAAGATCTCCTGTCCAGGTCTCTCCCCAGCAATAGAGTTTTCCGCTCGAGGTTTTCACGCAAACTTTATTTTCGCCAACGTAAAGGTCTATCGGAGTTTCAGCAGCGGGAATCATTGAGACTTTACTTTTTGTTGGAAAGTCGGCAGCAGAGAGTCCAACATTCCCGGTCAGTCCATTGCCATTTTGACCCCGATCTCCTTTGCCGAAGCAATGTACGGAATTATCTGAAAGAAGCACGCAAGTTTTTTCTAAAGCGACACCAACCTTCAGGACAGAGGCAGAGCCAAAATCGACAGGGTTTACCGGTGTGGCGCTTTTTTGGGTTGTTCCATCGCTGGTCGCTAAGGCTCCGGTCGTACTTTTTCCCCAGCAATGAAGTGTTTGAAAGCTTGAGGCATTCGTAAATATTCCACAGGCATGAGTTGAACCTTTCCCGTTCGAGAACGAGATTAAGTCGGGAAGTGTGAAGGGAGTAATAGTGGCCATGGACCCTGGGCTACTTCCGATGCCGTAAGACTGTGTCGCCCAATCAAGACCCCAACAGGCAAGTAAATCATTCGTTTGCAGAGCGCAGTTTGCGGCCGAGGTCCAAAGTTGTTTAATTGTTGAGGGAAGATTGAGGAAGCTATTGCGGCTCTCTGTGGTCAAGCCATTCCCATAGGTATCAGTGTTGTCGTAACCAGTCTGCCCATTTGAGTTTTCTCCCCAACATTTTACCTGATCAGTATTTGTAATTGCGCAATAGGAGCTCGAGCTTCCGCTGATAGATTTAAATGTCAAGCTTGCCCCAAGATCCAGAAAAGAAGAGGCGACGATAGAACCAACTGTTTCACCGATTGCGGAATTTGTTGCTGGGGTGTCTCCCATTGAGCCGGCATCCTGGGTTCCCCAGCATTTGATTTTGCCATTATTTAGAATGGCACATTTATTAAGCTTATTTGTGGCAAAAACGCGATCAGTTGCATTCGCTGGAGAAAGCAAAGGTAAGCCAAGAGGGATTTTACCAGAGGCTTCGACGGAGTTAATACCATCTATATTGTGGGGACTATTGTAGCCTAAATTACCGCGATTCTGAGTTCCTATGCACTGAACAGAATCATCTGTGTATCGAATGCAGATATGTGTATCCCCATGAGCGATTTGATTTGGAATTTTTCCGCCAGGTAAAGTGAGCGCAGAGGACGAAGCCACTGAGCCGGCCTGTGAGCCCACTGTGCCTATCACATCAGTTTTTCCCCAGCAGCGAACACTGTTATTATCAAAAATAGCGCAAGACCGAGACCTGCCTGAAAATAGTTTCGTCACTTTTGTTGTTGTGCCGAAGTCTATGGTGTTTAACGTCGCCATCGATCCTGTCGTATGACCTATATTCGAAGTGGTTCCTAGCCCTAATTGACCCACATCGTTTCGCCCCCAACATTTAACCGTACCAGCCTCGAGAAGGGCGCAAGAAAAATAGATTCCAGCGCTGATGTCGACAACTTTATCGCTTGCTGAAAGCTGAACTGCTGTTGTGGGATTTCCACTGACCCAAACAGAGTTGTTAATGCCCAGCTCACCGTAGGAGTTTTCCCCCCAGCACATGACTTGGCCATCATCGATGAGGGCGCAGTTGTGAGTGTTCCCGCTCGCTATGCGCAGTGCTTTTTTTCCTGCACCAAAATCCAAAATGTGTAACGTGCTCATGCTGCCTACGGTGGACCCCTTTGAGGTTCCACCATTTCCAAGTTGCCCCCAGCCGCCCCAGCCCCAGCAACGTACTTTACCGGTGATGCTTAATGAGCATGTGTGAAAGTCACCTGCACTTAATTGAACCATCGGCTCGGGAAGTGAGACATCGGCTAGATTTTGCAGTTCGTTCGGCTGATCGCCAAGGTCGTTGGTGTTTTCATAACCCAGTTGACCATCTGCCGATCTTCCCCAACATTTGACCTTACCACTTTCTGTAAGGATGCAGTTGTGCTGATTTCCCGAGGTGACCTGAACAATCTTATCACTGCCGAAGCTGAGTCCATTGACAGTTGCCATTTCATTTGGGTCGTCTCCAATGTTATCGGCATGTCCCAAACCTAGATTTCCGTAGGGATTGTTGCCCCAGCATTTTACTTTTGTATTTGATCTGGAAATTGCGCAGTTGTGAGCGTAACCGGCACTAAGGACACCAGAGGATCGCGGATTAATAAGTCGCTTTATGTTTGTGCTGCTGTTGCCAGCCTTATCGATGGTTTTAAATTCAAAAACATAACTGCTATGTTGCCAATTGGCAGAATTGAACAAAGTTCCTATGCCAGGATTTTCGATATCAATCCAGTCGTTTATAACTTCGGATGTTATTTCATTTACAACACGGATCTGATTTTTTCTAACGCCGCTGAGTGTGTCTGAACCAGACACAAAGCTAACAAGAGGCTGGGTGTAAGGATTTGCAATGGAGGCGCCTGACGGCGCGGAGGGAGCTGTCACATCCAAGATGATACTCTGGGAGCTACAGCCAGAAATTGCGCCATCAGCCTTTCTAAATCGTGCAGAAAGGACTTTGCGGCCCTCGGCAGTGTCTGTTAGTGAGAAAGTCCGCGCATTGTTGAATACTTCCCAGGAGCCACCGTCAGAGCAGGTACTTCCTTCCGTTATTTGCATTTCGGTATAGCCAGATACATTCAGTTGAAGGGAGAGAGAGGTTTTGTTCGTAAACTCAGCACCATTTTCGATGACAAATGTTTCAGGTGACGTCGATGGCAGGTCTGTCGCATTTTTCGTAAGAAGACTTACATCAAGTGAGCATCCCGACATTGCGATTCCGAATACAGCCGCAACTATACGGGGACTGAAAGAACTCAACATTAGAACACCACCGAAAGTGAGTTATACAAATCAAACTATATGAATTTAATCGGAATTTTTTTAGAGAGCTTTATAATGCGAGCCCTATAATAAGCATGAAATAATTCTCAGATTTTTAGCGAACACTACGAACACCAGGATGAACTTTAAGGTGCGATGATATCGCGCACGTCACGCGTCCTGTGAAATGGCACTATTAAAAATGGGAGACCCTTTGTGGGGACCCCCATCTTAGAACTACTTTAAAAAACCTTAGTTAGCGCCAAGAATATTTAGGACATTTTTAAGTTTCCATGGGACTGCCACCTGAAGACTTATTGTAAAGTTTTTGGTATTCTTGCATCATGTTCCATTTTTCATTTGGGTTCACGTATGAAACTTGAGCGCGAAGAGTTTCGAGCGCGCCATTACTCCAAGCCGTAAGATATTTTTTGTATTCATGAGAAAGTCTATAGATTATAAAATAGAAAAGGGCTTCATTGCCCCTTTCTATTTTAGAAATCTTTCCGGTAAAAAGCTGTCAAGTCCAGAAAGACGAATTAGTCGTTGCGCAAATAAAACATTATTTGTTTATATAAACTCAAATCCATTTGCTGAGCAAAGAGCTATCAATTACCGTAAATACTATCTAAGTCTTACGAGGTAGCCATGAAAATTTTGTTTTCCATTGTTTTAGGACTTCACATTTCGCTGATGGCCTCTGCGAAATCCGTCAATACAAAACCCTTATCGTTCGCTGCTACACAAGTTTCATCTAAGCTGGCGACGGAATATTTCTATTTTCAGACAGTCTACATTGGAAATAGCAGCGAAGCTGGCGGGGAGCTAAGAAATACCGGCAGTGTTCCATATTCGGTGAGTTGGAGTACGGTAACGGCAAACTCGGATATTACTGTACTTAGCAATACCTGTGCAGGAGGAGTTACTCTTAACCCAGGTCAATCATGCTCATTCACGCTAAGGTTTAAGCCACTGAGTCCTCAAAACTCCATTTCAAAGTATAAAATAGCTATGAGCTGGTTGGATGAGAACGGCGTTGAACAAAATGCAAGTATTGACATGATATTTGAGGGTACAGCCTTGGGATATAGCGAACCCATTGGTGAAGGTAACGAACGCTATGCATGCGGATCGATTATCAATATAGGAGATCTTACCGTAGGAGAGTCGGTGCCGATTTCAGGCACTCCGTTTAAGTGGTATTATTCGTCGGCGAATGCAACGGGCTTCTTTAATCTAACATCAAACCCTAACCGAGTCCCATCGTTCAATCCGTATGGTTGGAGCATGAACGTAGTACATCGGTATAATAAACAGGATCAGAGAATCTTTTTTGGTGACGGACGCTCAGCCGTAAAAAAACATTTAGACTTGGGTGATGGGTATGACTCGGTGCTGAGTGAAAGTGAGTTGTATGTATTTGACGCTTTCGGCAGACACGTAAAAACACGTAGTCAGCTTACCGGCTATACCAAATATACTTTTTCTTATGACTCTAACGATCGTTTAAATAAAATCACCGATCCTTATGGCAATGAAACAACGGTCGTATATTCTGGAACCACAGTTCTTATAACCTCCCCTTATGGTCAAGAGACTCGCCTTCAAATAGGTACGAACGGACTTATAGCTTCTTTCAAAAATCCAAATAATGAGCAACATAAGATAGAATACTATTCGGGCAATGACCTTTTATATAAATTCTATCGTCCGAACGGCCATCATTCAACGATGACATATTCAGAAGCCGGAAAGCTTACAGAAGACAGACACAGTTCCGGATCTTCTTGGAAATTAACATTGGGACAAAGTTTTAATGATAACTTGGTTGAAAAGAAGTCAGCTATGGGGCGTATTTCAACTTATCGTTTTGGTAACGGAAATGACGGAAATGCTTTCTATCAAACCGCCGAAACCAAGCCCTCTGGCGAATTTAATAGCATGAACTCATACGAAGACGGTTCGCTTACATATAATAGTACATCGAACTACGGAAATAGTAAGTACGTAAATCTGGTCACCACCGATGACATCCGATTCGGTGACGCACGAAAAGTGACTTCAAGACTAGAGCAATCTGAAATGGGTAAGGGGCTAATCAAAAATATTCTATATTCAGTGCAGCCTACATCATTATCAAATCCATTTTCATTTACAGAGCTAAAAGAACTACACGAGATTTTTAGTGAAGGCATGCTTCTGACCCAGGAAACAAAATATACCGCCGCGACAAAAAAGTTGACGATCAAAGGTTCCGACGGGGTAGTCGTTTCAGAAACTCTCGACAACTATGAAAGACCAAGTAGCTATCAGTATGCTACAGATATTCCTTGGAGTCTTTCCTACGACATTCGGGGAAGATTAAGTCAGGTAATGCAAGGTACTCGAAAAACCTTCGATTATACATATAACTCCAAAGGACTAATTGAAAAGGTAACAAATATTCGGGGGGAGGAGACCCTTTATCAATATGATCTTGCTGACCGAGTAATTAAACGTGTTAATCCAGACCTGTCGGAAATTGATTTTGAGTATGATAGTAACGGCAATCTTATAAGTATTAAACCTTCAGGAAAAGAAAAGCACAGATTTTCATATGGACTAAATAATTCCCTCGCTTCATATAGTCCTCCGATGTTAAGTGGGAATCGAACGGATACTCAGTATATTTATAATCAAGATGGGCAGATTAAGAGCGTTCAAAGGCCTGATGGAAAAAGGATCTCTTTTTCATATGATCTAAGTTCTGGACTGCTATTGAAAGTTGAGGGTGGTTCGGAAGCGATAAACTATTCCTATTATCCAGAAAGCGATAAAATTAAATCTCTAATTACGTCTAATTATGTTCGAAGTGACTTTTCCTATGAAGGGAACTTTGTAAAGCATTCGACTCTATATTTAGGGCCCTCGGTCTCACGAATATCTTTTGATCGAGATGAGCTCTGGCGGCCTAAAAGAAGAACGATATTAGCCGACTATATGTCACATCCAAGCGTCATCGATTACAGCTATGGGCTAAACACTAAGCTTTCGAGTTTAGGGCCGATGAGTCTTTCTTATGATTCCTCTTCCGCTCGATTGACAGAAACGACACTGAACGGAGTTGTGGATGAAAGAATATATGATGTATACGGAGATCTGAAGTCTTATACCTCAAATTTCTCCTCTTCTGGAATCCCGCCAAAACAGCTGTTTTCTTATGACTTAACACGTGATTCAGCCGGCAGGATAATTAGAAAAGTAGAGACGGTACTAGGCAATACGAATAGCTTCGATTACTTTTACGACGATATCGGTCGTTTAGTGGAAGTGAAAAAGAATGATCGTACAATAAGTACGTATTCATATGATACCAATGGAAACAGAGTTAGTAGTGTTATCGGGGGGAAAACATATAACGCAAACTTTGATAGCCAAGATAGATTGCTCACGTATGGAAACAGTTCATTTGAATACAACAAAAACGGTGAGCTTCTTTCAAAACAAGTCGGAGTTCTACCTAAGACCTTCTTTTCTTATGACATTTTCGGAAGACTACGAAGTGTAAAGAACGGAAGTGGAAGCAGCATAGAAATCACCACCGACGGAATGGGCCGTCCTA
>NZ_JTEV01000031.1 GCF_000786105.1 Bdellovibrio sp. ArHS | reverse complement strand
TATTTCCTCCGCACCAAATCCCCCGCGCTACAACCAGACTACGGGATCAGTTTATAAAGTCCGCACTACTCCCATTCGATCGTCCCCGGCGGCTTGCTGGTGATATCGTACACCACACGATTCACACCCTTCACTTTGTTCGTAATCATATTAGAGACTTCCCTTAAGAATTGAAATTCAAAAGGATACCAGTCCGCAGTCATCCCATCACTGGAAGTCACTGCCCGCAAAGAAAGAACGTGATCATAGGTGCGCGAGTCCCCTTGCACACCGACCGTTTTTACCGGCAACAGAACACAGAAGGCCTGCCAGATCTTTTCATATAGGCCGCGCCGACGAAGTTCTGAAATAAAAACATCATCCGCCTCTTTAAGAATCTGCAGTTTTTCTTTGGTCACCTCACCCAGCACACGGATGGCCAAACCCGGTCCCGGGAATGGATGGCGCCACAACATTTCATGGGGCAAACCCAATTGCGCACCCAATGCACGCACTTCATCTTTAAACAATTCCCTGACCGGTTCGACCAACCCCAGATTCATTTTTTCCGGCAATCCGCCGACGTTATGATGGGACTTGATCGTCACACTGCCACCGACGGAAGAAACACTTTCAATCACATCGGGGTACAACGTTCCTTGCGCCAGCCATTTGATCGGGAAATTGGTGTCATAACTTTTATCGAAGACTTCGATGAACACTCGACCAATGGTTTTGCGTTTTTCCTCTGGATCAGATTTTCCCTGCAGAGCCGACAGGAATTCTTCCGAAGCATCAACACCCTTCACATTCAAACCGATCCGGTGATAATTTTCCAAAACCGTAGTAAATTCATTCTTACGCAAAAGACCGTTGTCGACAAAAACACAGTGAACACGTTCAGCCCCTAACGCCTTCGTTAGAAGTGTGGCCACCACAGTTGAATCCACCCCGCCACTCAGCCCCACCAGAACATGATCCGAAGGACCGACCTGTTGGCGCACGTTTTCAATTAGCATATCCTTGATATGGGGCGCATCCCAATCCGCTGGAGCGTGACACATCTCTTGCGCAAAATATCTCAAAAGATCTGTGCCGTGATCCGTGTGCGCCACTTCCGGATGAAACTGCACTGCCAACACGCCAGGCCCCTGCATCGCCGCAGGATGATTTCCATCCGACATGCCAATGACTTGAAAACCTTCCGGCGGCTTTTCCACGACATCACCATGACTCATCCATACTTTTTGACGATGCGGAATACTACCTATGACTGAAGTCCATGTTACATAATTCAAACCATACTCACGATGTTCCGAACGCGAAACCTTTCCGCCCAATTGATGCGTGAGCAACTGCATTCCATAACACACGCCCATTAAAGGACTTATGTTACGAAGCTCATGGACATCTCGTTGTGGCGCTCCACTTTCGTAAACCGAATTTGGCCCACCACTCAAAATAATCCCATAGGGATTTCTTTTGCGAATTTCTTCGACCGGAAATTTGTAAGAATGAATTTCCGAATAAAATCCCAACTCGCGCAAGCGACGCGCAATCAATTGGGTGAACTGAGAACCAAAATCTAAAATAACAAAACCGCGCATCACCGACTCCTAAGTTTCAATGCGATAGTTAGGAGCTTCTTTCGTGATGCTGACATCATGCACGTGAGACTCGCGAAGACCCATTGCTGAAATACGCACAAACTTCGCTTTGGCTTGAAGCTCGTCGATGTTGCGCGCGCCCAAGTAACCCATTCCGGATTTAAGACCGCCCACCAATTGGTGAATGACACCCGAAGCAGATCCTTTGTAAGCCACTTTGCCTTCGATTCCTTCCGGCACCAGTTTGTCGTTTTCTTCAATATCCATCTGCCCATAACGATCTTTAGAGCCGCGAGACATGGCTCCAATACTTCCCATGCCGCGATAAACTTTATAGGTACGTCCCTGGAACAAGATGGTTTCACCAGGGGACTCTTCGGCTCCCGCAAGAAGGTTTCCGATCATCACTGTATTAGCACCGAGGGCCAATGCTTTTGTGATGTCACCGGAAAATTTAATGCCACCATCGGCGATCACTGTTTTTCCTTTGGACTTTGCCAGTTTGGCGCACTCGATAACCGCTGAAATCTGCGGCATGCCCACACCGGCGACAACACGGGTTGTACAAATACTTCCCGGTCCCACGCCCACTTTCACAACTTCAGCTCCCGCATCCAGAAGAGCTTTCGTGCCATCCGCCGTCACCACGTTGCCCGCGACAACAATCACATCTTTGTGTTTTTGCGAAATGTACTTCACCATTTCAATCACGTTCTTCGAATGACCATGAGCCGTGTCGACACACAGAACATCCACACCCGCGGCAACCAAGGCATCTGCGCGGTCCCGGGAGTCAGCGCCCACTCCGACACCAGCCCCCACAAAAAGACGTCCGTGTTCATCCTTTGTGGCTTGAGGATAATTCTTGGCTTTTTCAATATCCTTGATAGTGATAAGGCCTTTCAATTTTCCTTTTGCGTCCACCACCGGAAGTTTTTCAATACGATGCTTTTGCAAAATCTTTTTAGCTTCATCCAACGTGGTCCCCATTTTTGCGGTGACCAGATCTTCTTTCGTCATCAGATTGCGAATAGGTTGGTTGAAGTTTTCCTCAAAACGCAGATCGCGATTGGTCAGAATCCCGACCAATTCACCATCAACCGTGATCGGCACGCCACTGATAGAAAATTTCTCCATCAGATTCACGGCTTCCTGCACCAGGTGATCGGGGCCCAGCGTAATCGGGTCCATAATCATACCAGACTCGTACTTCTTCACTTTTTCAACTTCAAGGGCCTGCTTATCGATATCAAGATTTTTATGAATAATCCCCAAGCCCCCGTGTTGGGCCATTACACGGGCGATGCGATTTTCAGTGACAGTATCCATCGCTGCGGAAATGATCGGCGTGTTTAAATATTTGTCTCGGGCAAAAAGCGCGCGAGGAATCACTTCCGTCGGTGTGATTTCGGAATATTGGGGAAGAAGAAGAATGTCATCAAAGGTTAAGGCGTAGGGAATTTCGCGTTCCATAAAAGACTTGCTCCTGACAGGGTTTCTTCATTCTCAAACGAAAAATTTGAGAGTTCAACAGGAACTCTGTCAGAAATAAGTTTTTAAAGCGCGTGTTAATACCAGGTTTTGTATAGGAGGTAGTTGTCGGCGGACTTTTCTAAAAGAGCCACTTCTTCATCTGTCAGGGACCGTTTGACTTTCGCAGGGCGTCCTACCACCAAACTGCGCGGGGGAATTTCCGTTCCTTCGGTTAAAAGAGAGCCTGCGCCGATAAGACAGTGTTCCCCTACCTTCACACCATCCATAAGAATTGAGCCCATGCCAACAAGCGTGCCACGTCCTACTTCACACCCGTGAAGCATCACCAAATGCCCAATAGTCACGCGATCATGAAGCGTGGTGCCCCATTTTCCATAGGTGCCGTGAATCACGGAACCATCCTGAACATTGACTTCTTTACCGATACGAATCGGCATAACATCCCCGCGAATAACCACGTTATACCAGATCGAGGAACCCTGGCCGATTTCCACGTCGCTGATGATTCGCGCGTTGTCAGCAATAAATACATCTTCAGCAACTACCGGTGAAATGCCACGAGCTCTTACAAAAATGTCGTTCATAGAACCATCCCCTAGATCGCTCCTTAGAATACGACTTTTTTAGTGCAATGCAAGAATCATTGAACACTTCGTGAATTGGCGTGATGCTTTACAGAATGGGGTTTTGCCGCCTTCGTGACGATCAACTCTTCGATCCTGTCTTTTTCCTTCATTCCATCAGAAAAACCGATATCAACCAACTGCTTGCAGTAATGGGGCGTAAATAAAAGATAGCTCAACATCTCACGCGATTCTTCCATTGAACCGGGGCCACGCAGAAGATAGCGAATCATCCGTGGCAACTCGGAACCTTTCTCTTTTGCAATCTCGGAAAAGTCCACAGAGGGCGAGATCCACAGATAGTCGATTTTGCGAACAGTCGATTTTTTTCTTTGTCCCGAGGTTAAAGAGGAAAATCCCTGGTTGATTTGCTCCAGGCGATTTACGTCCGACTCAAAACCATCCATCATCACCGCGTTCATAAGAACGTTGGCGACGCGGGAAACTGTCGGCACCGTCGTGCTTAAATTGTGGTGATAGGAATACCACGTGTCTTGCCGCCGTCGAACTCCAATGGCGATCAAACTATCCGCACCCATATAAATCGCAGGTCCGCAGGGAGATTGATTGCGAATGCACCCATCGCCGAAATAGCGCTCGCCAATTTTAATGGGCGGAAAAAGCAACGGAATCGCTGACGACGCCATCACATGTTCCGTTGTTAAAACAGCTTTTTCACTGCGATGCATTCCGCGTTCCCACGGCAGAATATCCGCAGCGCCCTGATAAAAGGTGACCGTGGAAACACTGTCGTAGTCTAAAGCGGAAACACTAATAGCGCGCAAATTGCCGGTCTTAATTTTCTTTTCGATCTGGTCGAAGTGACATTGATCAGAAATAAAATTGTTCAAGGGATGAGTGCTCAGCAACGAACGCAGGGACGTTTCACTTTTACCTCCCCCTAAGGAAAGTTCACTCATCCACTGCAAACCACCACGCGAAAGGGCCATAAGGTCCGCGTAGAAGACTTGGTCACTAGTGATATGACTCCACAGGGAAACCAAGTTCCGCGCTCCTTCAACGAAGTCACCGCTATGGCCCGCTAGCATGCAAACATTGATAGCGCCCGCACTAACACCACTATAAATCTGAAAAGGATTTCTTATATTGAGTTTATTGGCGACATGAGCGATAGCGGCAAGAACACCAGCCTGATAAGCTCCTCGTGCGCCTCCACCTGATAGAACAAGTCCCAAACAAGGCATGCCGGCTCCTTCCCTGGATTTTTATAATAGATCCATTTGGCGGAAGAGAAAAAACCGGCCTTAACAAACAGACGAAATACACGATTTCAAACTAGGCATTTTGCTTTCGGTCAGAAACCACCCATAAAAGATCGTTTTCCAGAATAACAAAGCTCGCCCTTGGACCTAAGACTCTTTCCGAGCCTCTTTCAATGCCGACAACCATGCCATGGGTTCGTTCGCGCAAACCACTTTCGCGAATGGATTTATCTTTAAACGGCGAATCCTCGGTCACGGCAAAGGACACCAGCTTGAAATCTTGTTGATCGGTTTGAGCTGGCTGGGTCTTTAAAGAGCGTTCCGTCTCTAACGTCAGATGAAACTTTTGCAGCTCTTCCTCACTTCCGAAACAGATCAACCGATCAAAGGGGTAGACGATAAATTCCCCATCTGGCGCAAACGTACGATGAGTGCCACGAAAAACCGCCGCCACGGTGACGCCGTATTTTTCTTTGAAAGAAAGCTCTCGCAAACTCTTCCCGACGATGCCGGACTCTGGAAAGATCTCATAACTTCCCAAAGTGGCTTCCCAAGGCAGAAAGTTTTTAGCAACATTGGCGCTGACTAGTTCTTTGCGCTCTTTTTCCGTCAGATTTTTCAGGAAGTTTTTTTCAATCAATTGATAAAGCTTTTTAACCCAAAGTTGCGCCAAGACCGCCGCAATTAAGAAAACAGCGACAATCACACCTGTGGCCATTTTCGCTGTCACAAATTGCGAAAGGATGGCCGACACTAAGACAAACCCCAAAAGCAAACGTCCTGCAAAAAGTCCCGCTTGCAAACCACGAAGTTTCTGCAACTCTTCCACATCTCTTTCAGATCGCAAGGCCGGACTGCCCATGACGATCCCCCACAGAAAAGGGCCGCAAAGTAACAGACACAGGAACAGCGACACACTGCTTGCCCAAGAACTTTCCTGCAGATAATTCTGCACTTCACCCACAAGGAAAGTATTAAACGCCAAAAGAATCGCCACAACCATCACGGTGTTCATTAAAATCTTTAGACCATAGGTTCTAAAAATCAAAGCGCCCACTCGGACTCGTCCCTCTTGATTAAAGGACTGCTGATAACGATCGTGAATAAGTTTAATTCCTTCCGGCAGCCTTGCTTCCACCCAGTTATGCAACGGCCCCGAAAATTTAATAAGATAAGGAGTCGTGAAAGTGGTGACCGCTGACGTCGCAATGGCCAAAGGGTAAAGGAAGTCGCTCGTCACTTTCATCGTCACACCCAAAGAGGCGATGATAAAAGAGAACTCTCCGATTTGCGCCATACTCATTCCGGCCTGAAAAGACACTTTGCGAGTTTGACCAGATAAAATAGTTCCCAAAAAAGTACTGAGGAATTTTCCAACCACCGTCAACAACGTCACAATAATGATAAGATCCCATCTTTCCAAAAGAATTTTCGGATCAATCATCATCCCGACCGAAACAAAGAACACAGCCGCAAAAAGATTTTTCACTGACTGCAAAACCTTTTCCATATTATGACCTTCAGGCGTTTCGGCCAAAAGTGAACCCATCACAAAAGCCCCCAGGGCTGGAGAAAAGCCTACATAAGCGGCAATCATCACCATCAAAAAGCAAAGCCCAATAGCCACTAATAAAGTCGTTTCATCCTCCAGAAGCCGGCGGATGCGGCGAAGGAATATTGGAATAACGAAGATCCCCACGATAAACCACAGGGCGATATAAAAGAACAGACGGAGTCCATCCAGAGCCAGGCGCGCAGTTGAAAACTCGCCCGAACCGGCGATAGCCGTCAACAGGACCAAAAGCAAAATGGCCATGATGTCTTCAACCACGAGAACACCAAAAACCAATTCAACAAACTTTTTGCCTTTCAATCCCATTTCTTGAAAAACGCGGACGATGATCGTCGTTGACGACATCGAAAGAATCGCACCGAAGAAAAGACTGTCGATACTGTTCCAACCAAACATCTGTCCAAAAAGATAACCAAACCCGACCATGAAGACGACTTCAAAGATGGCGGCAAAGCCTGCGGAGCCGCCGACCTTGAAAAGCTTTTTAAAGCTGAACTCTAATCCCAAACTGAACAAAAGAAAAATCACACCAATTTCAGACCAGACCTTGATGCTTTCGTTATCTGTGACCGTGGGAAAAAAAGGCACGTGCGGACTGACTAGAAAACCCGCGATCAAATACCCTAACACCAAAGGCTGGCCTAATTTTTTAAATAAGAGAGTGGCAAAAGCCGCAATGATGAGAATAAAACCAAGATCAGTGATCAAATGAGGCAAATGTGTCATGCCTCATTTTTACAAAGAACAACCCGATCTCCAACCCTTTATCCCCGAGAACTGCAATTTTTTTGCGATATTGTGCAGTGCTACCGAAACTAATTCAGATAACCTGTCCCACGATCGAACAATCCAAAGTTCTGAGACTTCTGTGCTCCACCTTCAATTTCGGCATTCAAAATACGCGAGCGTCCAATAAAAGATTTTGTCGCGAAAAGAGGCACATTTAGATAAAGACACAAAGACATCGCTTCATCGGCACGCAGCTTTACGGAGTTCGTCTGCGGATGTCCACTGATATAAAGGCGCACATATTGATGCGAACCTTTGATCTCGACAAAGACAGCTTGTTTGATTTCAATCCCCAACGAGCTCAGCAAAACCGCAGTGAATTTATGGGGTGAGGACTCCGGCACCAGTTTATTGTTTTGTGACAGAGCCACGCCCGCATCAATAGGGCTGACCGCGACCGGCAAGGTGTACATGTGCGCTTCATCTTTTAAAAGAAAAAAAGGACGAGCCGCATCGGTCGTGACCGACAGACCATAGGGAAACATCTGCACCAGATCATTCTGATGAAAGGTTTCCTCTTCTTGCGTGTCTTGCGCAAACACAATCTGAGCTTTAAGATTTTGTAAATCCAAAAGATCTTTCATGTCTAAACTAATTCTCCTCTGAAGACCGCCGGGAAGGCTTTGGTGATTTTCACATTCACGGTCTGACCAATAAGATCTTTGCTTCCCATGAAGTGAACAAGTTTGTTGCCAGTGCTGCGTCCCTGAATCTTTCCGTCTTCGCGGTCGACGTTTTCCACCAGGACCTTCATCACTTGGCCTTCATATCTTTTTACCAATTCAAAAGCCATTTTATCATGGGCATCAAACAGACGATTCAAGCGCTCTGTTTTTACCTCTTCGTTGACTTGATCTTCAAACTTCGCGGCCTTCGTGAAAGGACGTGGAGAATACTTAAAGGCAAAGATGGTCTCAAAACCCACTTCTTCGACCAGCGACACCGTATCTTGAAACTCTTCTTCCGTTTCACCGGGGAAGCCCACGATGATGTCGGTAGAGAAAACCACGTTCGGAATGGTTTTCTTCAACATCGCGATTTTTTCCAAATAGTGTTCGCGCGTGTAATTGCGGTTCATACGATCCAAAATGCGAGAATTTCCGCTTTGGAACGGAAGGTGGATGTACTCCATGATCTTATCTTGATGCGCGGCCATGGTGTCCGCCAACTTCTGATTGAAGTCTTTTGGATGAGACGTGGTGAAACGAATTCTTTCAATGTCCGTCTCTGTCGCAACCTTCGCCATCAAATCGGCAAAATCAAGACCTTCTTCGGCCTTGTACGAATTGACGTTTTGTCCAAGCAACGTCACTTCCTTCACTCCCCGTTTCACGAGATGACGAATGTCCGTCAGGATGTGCTGCAAAGGACGGGATTTTTCGCGACCGCGAGTGTAAGGCACCACACAGAACGTACAGAAATTATCGCAGCCCTTGGTGATGTTCACGAAAGTCGCAACACCTGGATTACGAACCATGGTTTCAATGTGATAAGGCGCCCGGTGTTCAAACTTCGCATTGATCAGCTTTTTTTCACCTTCGTAGGTTCTCGCCACCAAGTTCGGAAGATTGTCGATTTGATCCGTCCCGAAGACGAAATCGATCATCGGTTGATTCTTGATCAAATTCTCTTTTTCCTGCTGTCCTACGCAACCACCCACACCAATACGCAGTTCGGGGTTTTTCTCTTTCATCTTTCTGAAAGTACCCACTTCAGAATAAACTTTGTGCACAGGCTTTTCACGCACACTGCAAGAGTTGATAATAATCAGGGAAGCATCCTCTGGTTTTTCTACCGGAGTGAAATTTTGCATCTCTAGCAGGGAATACATTCGTTCGGTGTCATTGACATTCATCTGACAGCCGTACGTCGAAATATAAACACCACGGCCCTGACCGATGTCGTTGTTTTGCTGAAGACTTTCAGGGTTTTGCGAAGTGTTTTCCACGGTTCTTACCTCTTGTGTCATTAAAGAAAGTGAGTTATAGAGGAGCGTCTTAATTTTGTCAAAATGCCCGACGCAAAAAACGTCTCTCGGGTGCAGAGGTCTCCTATGAATCCAAGACTTAAAAGCTCAAAAAAATGGACTGCCTTCCCTAAAGAGTACTCAGAACAGATTCAGGCCGTTTTTACCGAAAACTTCGCCCAATATCTCGACAATGCGGAACTCGTTATCGACGGTCGTATTTATCCTGAAGAAATTCTGCTGCGCGTCGGATATCTTGAAAAAGGCCGCCTTGCGCAAGCAAACTTCGAAGTTTCCATGAGTTACTCTCAGGATCAGCAGGACGCCGTCCAACGCATTCACAACTGCGTGGACGCTGCCGCTGGAATGATGATGGACTATTTGGAAAACGACGGTGAAGTCGACTTCCCCTACACTTGGAAGGAATTTCCATTTCAAGGGAAAAAACTTTATCTGCAATTCACCACAGAAAACTCTTCTTTAGAAGCTGAAGCCAACAAACTTTTGGGCGTGGATAAAGAGTCTTTGTACAACGAAACGGACGAATCCGACGAAGATGCTCTTTCTCGGGCCGAACAAAGCGAAGAGCTTTCTCCTCCTCGTGATGATGAGGACTTCACGCCGGAAGACGAAGAAGACGACGATGAGGATGACAGCGAAGATCGTGGACCGCGTATGTTCGGTGGACCGAAAAAGAAGAAAGACGATCTTCACTAAGCAAAGCCTCCCTTGGGAGGCTTTTTTTTATTTCAATCTGCTTTAAATAAAAAAAAAAGCCCACATCGTTTTGCGACATGGGCACCCCTCCGAGAGAGATTGAATTTATATTTTTAAATTAAAGAGCGCGAACCTGTGCTTCGATCTCAGGAACCTCATCCAAGTTGTTCTTTGCTTGCATGATCAGCGCCACGGCTTCCTTTTGCTTCAAGCGGCCTTCAGCCATCTTTTCGCAAACCAAAGCTTCAAGCTGGTCCGTGATTCTGTAAATGCTTTCATGCTGTGGCCAAAGATTTCTCTCTGAATTCGCACCACCGGCACACAGTGGGATGTAGTGATCGATTTTAAACGCCTGACGTTTCATAGAACGAGTACGGTAGCCAAGCTGGTCGTACTTTTGGAAGATAGCTGCTTTTTCAGAAGAAGAGACATCACGTTCGCAGTATTTGATCTTTTCAGGATATCTGTAAGAATCCGCTCGTGAACAAAGAGCACCCGGAGTTAGACTGGCATCCGGCCCCTTTGGAAAGTTCCCATCCGCATGAGAAACCGTTGATAACAAAACCACTACTGCTAAAAGAGCCGCGCTCTTAAACATTTCCCCTCCAAATAGTCTGCCCTTACGGTGGCAGGTAGAAACATCAGACCCATCTCTGACATATATTTGAACAATTTCGGTTAGTCCTACCGATCAGATTTCTTTCTTGCAATGAAAAAAGTCCGTGGTAGCGGCTTTAACGCAACAGCAAACTCAAATCTTAACCATTCCCAAACAAATCAAAATGGAATCTTCCGATATGCCGGCAATAGCGTAATGCATCAGAAACATAAGAAATGAGTCATCAAGACATCCCTGCTTTAAGAACGTACCTAAATTTAATAAGCCCCCGGGGATGAGTGGTTTCATTCATCTAGATAAGACAACAAGACTGAAAGAGCGATAGCCAAAGAATAAATAAATAAATAAATAAATGAATGAAGAATGAAGAATGAAGTTCTCTCCTGGTGAACAGGATTTTTACCGCCACCGTGGCGGTAAAACACCCCTCAAGTCTGCAATGCCCATCACGAGCACCCCTGAAATAGCTAGCAAATAGATAAGGATTTTCTAGCGAAAGGATCGTGCTTAGAGAAGTACGAACGCAGCCAACCCCTTTTGAACTCACGGTGACTTCAATGAAAGGTATTGAAGAAATATAACTGCAACGCGCCCTTTGCCAAACGGACAAAAAAAAGCCCCGACAGCATCGCTAGCGGGGCTTTTCGTTAATTTATCAATATAACAACTAGTACTCGTCGTCCTCGACGCCTGGAGTGCCATTGTCACCCATACCGCGGACTTCTTCAATAAAGGCACTAGTATCCTCTTCAAACTCATTATCCTGAGCTGATTCATCAATCTCAAGTTCCTGAATCGCCGCCAAGAAGTCCTTTTCCGTACGCAAATCACGACGGATCATTTCCAAGAATTTATCTGGATAACGGGACGTCAACTCATCTACATAACGCTCCAATTTACCATCGGCCAAGATCTTCTTACGAACTTGGATCTTCTTCCAGAAAAGAAGATAGTGGTAACGGCAATAAGCATCGACCGCAGCAATCTGGTCACAATCACGAGCGCGGCAATAGCGATTGCCTTCTGCATCTGTCAGAATGATCTCTTCATCTGTCTTAGGCTTTTCTTCGCCCGACCATTCTTCTTCTTCTTCGACATCTTCTTCGGACTCTTCAACGGCTTTCAGTTCTTCTTCGTACTCGCCAATTTCATCGCCCATCAAATCGTCATCAGCAATAAAGTCGTCATCAAGATCGGATTCTTCCTTCTCTTTTTCCTTTTTACCTTTGCCTTTTTTAGCAGCGACAGGAGCTTTCGCGTCCTTTTTCGCCGTTTTATCAGCAACAGGCTGAGGAGCAGCCGCCTTTTTATCTTGCTTCTTCGTCTCGACGACTTTCGTCTCTTTGACGTCCTTTTCCTTTGCGGACTTAACTCCTGCTTTCGCAGGAGCTTTCACCTCGGGCTTTTTCTTTACTTCAGGCTTTTTAGCCACCGGTTTTACCGGAGCTTTGTCAGCCTTTTTCTTAACCACAGCCTTAGGTGCCGCTTTTTTAGGAGCAGGTTTTGCGGCCGCTTTTGCGGGCGCCTTTTTAGCAGATTTTGCAGCAGGTTTTGCTGCGGGCTTCTTTTTAACGATTTTTGCCATAATTCTACCTAGATAGTGCTTAGATCGCGTAACAATTAGTCTTTCATGTGTGATGCATTTCTAGAGGGGCGTCAACTCATTTCACGGAAATTGTTCCATCTTGACTGCGCACAAATACGCTTCCTCTTTGCGCATCGCCCCGCAGACGTCCACGCACCGATTTTTCTGCACTTAATTTGGTCACTTTCAATTCTGAAGGAACGAAGATTTCGCCTTCGGTCGTCAGCAAATTCAAGCTCATCCCAGACGAAGCCGGCACTTGCACTGCAACCTTGCCGGATTTTGCTTTCACATCCAGCTCCGAATCCAAAGTCATCGTCACGCTGACTGAGCCTTCCTGATTTTGCCCTTCCATGCGTCCTTGGAAGCCTTGAATACTCAGACTTCCCCGGCCATTTTCAAACTGAATGGTGCCATTTCCTTGATTGATTTTGCTATTGGATTGCTGAGTCGCCAAAGTCAAAAAGCCGCGCACTTTTTCGATCTGCAACTGACCCGAAAAAAGACTGGCGCTCACATCGCCCTGAATATTCTTAAGCGTCATGGTGCCGTTGTACGAATCCGCGTCCACTTTTCCCGTATGCTCTGCAATGTTGATATCGCCTTTTTGCACGTAGACATTCAAAGAACCCGCGCCGTTAAGCGAACTGACGCGACCTTGAGTCACGCTCGCTTTCAAATCTTTGCTCCACTTCTGCGCGACGACAGAACCGCTGCGCAACTGGATTTCCGCAGGCACGGCTGCTCCCCAAATTTCAATTTTTCTCGCAACTCCGCCGCCCTTAGGCAAGATGTTCAACCAGTTCTTTTTTCCAGCGTATTCATTCATCTTCACTTCGATGATATTATTCCTCTTCGTAACAACAAATAAGCCCTCGGTGCTGGCCTCATCCACGCCAGAAACTTTTAAGAAATTACCACCCTGTCCCACAACCTGCACCTGGGCATCCAATCCTTTGAGGACCAGACGATCTCCTTCGGCGACAGGAACTTCAAATGTGGCGGCCATAAGCGGCTGAAATAGAAAAGAAGTAAGAATGACACTGATCGCTGACATGCGTTGACTCCCTGGGAAATTGACTCTGCCTTTAAAATATAAAAAAGTATCGGGGCATTGACAACTAATAGAGGTGAAAAATGGAAAATGTCGTAATTGTGAGCAGTGTAAGAACTCCTGTGGCTTCTTTTCAGGGAGGTTTCTCTTCTCTTCCGGCACCAAAACTCGGTGCGATTGCAATCAAAGAAGCGATCTCTCGTGCGGGCGTTTCTCCCGACGAAATTGACGAGTGTATTATGGGTGAAGTTTTAACTGCGGGCGTAGGCCAAGCACCGGCTCGTCAAGCCGCGATCTACGCAGGTTTGAAAAATACGACGCCTTGTCTGACGATCAATAAAGTCTGCGGCTCCGGCTTGAAAGCCGTCATGCTTGCTGCGGACTCGATCGCTTTGGGCAACACGAAAGTCGCCGTTGCTGGCGGTCAAGAGAACATGACTTTGGCTCCGCATTTGTTGGAAAACTCCCGTTCGGGCTATCGCATGGGTCCAACCCAAATGACTGATTCTATGATCAAAGACGGCCTGTGGGATCCGTATAACAATTTCCACATGGGAAGTGCGGCGGAAATCTGTGTAAAAGAGCATAATTTCACTCGCGAACAACAAGATGCTTTCGCTATTGATTCCTACAAAAAAGCACAGGACGCTTGGAGCAAGAACCTATTCAAAAACGAAATCGTTCCCGTCACTATTGAAGGCAAAAAAGGCCCTGTGACAGTGGATAAAGATGAAGAGCCCTTCAACACGAACTTTGATAAGATCCCAGGCTTGAAGCCGGCTTTTGACAAGGCTGGAACAATCACAGCTGCGAATGCTTCAAAAATCAACGACGGCGCTGCCGCTCACGTCTTGATGTCCGAGAGCGAAGCCAAAAAACGTGGTTTGAAACCTTTGGCAAAAATCGTCGCTCACGGTACTTTCGCACACGAACCTAAGTACTTCACGACGGCACCCGTGGGTGCGATCAAAAAAGCTTTGGCAAAAGCCAACTTGAACGTAGGTGATATCGACATGTGGGAAATCAATGAAGCTTTCGCCGTGGTGACTCAAATTGCCATGAAAGAACTTGAAATCCCGGCTGAAAAGGTCAACGTGCATGGCGGAGCTGTGGCCATCGGTCATCCGATCGGCGCTTCAGGTGCGCGTATTCTTGCAACCTTGGTACACGGTCTGCACACGCACAATAAACGCTATGGTCTGGCAACTTTGTGCATCGGTGGTGGTGAGGCTGTTGCTTTGATCGTGGAAAAAGCGTAGTCGGTCATGAGCAAAAAAGTTTTTGCCGATGCAAAGAGCGCGCTCTTTGACGTGAAAGACAACATGACCTTGATTCTGGGGGGATTCGGCCTTTGCGGAATCCCGGAAAACTGCATCGCGACTCTTCGTGATATGGGAGTCAAAGGCCTGACCTGCGTTTCAAACAACGCCGGTGTGGATGACTTCGGTTTGGGCCAGCTTTTGCAAAATCGCCAGATTAAAAAAATGATTTCATCTTATGTGGGTGAAAATGCCCTGTTCGAAAAACTCTATATGAGTGGCGAACTCGAACTGGAATTTTGTCCACAAGGCACGCTGGCAGAAAGAATTCGTGCTGGCGGCGCCGGTATTGCTGGTTTCTATACGCCGACAGGCGTGGGAACACTGGTCGCTGAAGGAAAAGAAATTAAGAACTTCGACGGTCGTGCTTACGTTCTAGAAAGAGGCATCACAGGTGACTTTGCCTTTGTGAAAGCCTGGAAGGGCGATAAGTTCGGGAATCTGGTTTTCCGAAAAACGGCTCGCAACTTCAATCCGATGGCCGCCACCGCAGGTAAAATCACTGTGGCCGAAGTGGAAGAACTTGTCGAAATTGGCGAGCTTGATCCTGACCAAATCCACACTCCAGGTGTTTACGTACAGCGCATCTTCAAAGGTGCGAACTACGAAAAACGCATCGAGCAAAGAACTGTGAGAAAGGGCTAAGACATGCCATTAACTCGTGAACAAATCGCGCAACGTATCGCTCAGGAAGTGGAAGATGGGTATTGCGTCAACTTAGGAATCGGTATTCCGACTTTGGTTGCAAACTACATCCCCACGAACAAGTTTGTTATGTTACAAAGCGAAAATGGTCTTTTAGGAATGGGGCCTTTCCCCTTCGAGAAAGACATTGATCCCGACTTGATCAACGCTGGAAAACAAACAGTCACCGCTCTGCCTGGAGCAAGTTTTTTCTCGAGCGCTGACAGCTTCGCCATGATCCGTGGTGGACACGTGGACCTCACCGTCCTCGGCGCCATGGAAGTGGATGAAGAAGGCAGTATCGCGAACTGGATGGTTCCAGGAAAAATGGTGAAAGGCATGGGCGGCGCCATGGATCTTGTGGCTGGAGCTCGCAACGTCATCGTAGCTATGCAACACACGGACAAGGAAGGAAACTCCAAACTTCGCACCAAATGCACTCTGCCTTTGACAGGCGTAAAGTGTATTAAAAAAATCGTCAGTGATTTCGGTGTGATCGAGGTCACTCCTCAAGGGTTCGTGTTAAAAGAATATGCTCCCGATTTGTCTCCGGAAAAAGTTCTCGCTGCGACCGAAGGAAAGATGACGATCGCTCCCGACTGCAAACCGATGAGCTTCTAGAAAAATATCAAATCTCTTTATTTTCAAAGACCCCAAGAATCCTTGGGGTCTTTTTGTATCAAAGAAAAACACTCTCCATCAAAGGTCTAGTCAGTGTTTGCCCCTGGTGTTTTTTCCAGTGATAATAACAATTCACATTCAGCAAAGAGGTCTTTGGTGGCAGAGCAGAAAAAGGTGGCGAAAGATACTTACCTATTCCGTGAAGGTGATGCTCCTGATGCTATGTACATTGTGAAGTCAGGGGCTTTCGCGATTACGAAAACCAAAGGTAGCACGGAAATCGTCCTGGCGGAAATTGCTCCCGGAGCCATGGTCGGAGAAATGGCTCTTTTCGACAACAAGCCCCGCAGCGCAAACGTCAAAGCCACGAAAGAATCCGAAGTCATCGCCTTGCCTTACGAATCTTTGACGAAACAAATGGAACAGCTTCCCGTGTGGGTGCGCGCGATCATGAAAACTCTGAACGAGAACATGCGCGAAGCAAACAAAAAAATCAAAATTCTTGAGAATTCAAATCCCGACGAAGAGCGCTTCCCGCCTCATATCGTGAATAAGTATATTTCCATTTTAAATCTGGTCGGAAACAAATATGGCAAGGAAGAATCTCCAGGCACTTTGGCTTTTTCCTCTGTTCTTATTCGCAACTACACGATTCAGATTTTCCAAGAGGCCACAAATAAAATGCAAAGCGTGGTGAACGCGCTGACAGACCTTGGTTATTTGAAACAGGAAGACCGCGGCGACGGTTCGCAAAAAATCACAAACCTAAAACCCCAGGAACTTTTCTCGTTTGTGGATTGGTACAACGAATGGCTTTTTAAGCAGGAAAAAGATCGTTTGCCAGCAATGACCGACCCTGAGGTCAATGTCTTAAACGGCATTCTGCATTTCGCGCGAAAAGTGGAACCCAACAACAAGGGACTTTACAAAGTGGATCTGAACGAGGTTCAGAACGAATCCATGAAAGAATTGGGCAACCTTATTCGTCCCGACGATGTGAACTCTCTGATTGAGAAAAAATATCTCACCGAAAAAATCATGGATGAAAAAGGCGTCTACATCATGGTGGAACTGCCCTATGTCGAACCGCTGGCGCGCAACTGGTCCATAGTGAATAGTCTGAAGAAGAAGCTGCGCTAAGCTCAAATCGTCCTTGCGCACGGAGCCGCCAGGCATACATTTAATTTAATAAAAAAGCCCAAGAGTTTTCTTGGGCTTTTTTTTGTTTCTAAAAACTATTCTTTTTAATCGATACTAGTGACCGCACGACAGCGCAAAGGCAACTGCTCGTCAGGAAGCTTTGTGTAGCTTTCTCCGTTCACCGTGTGCACGTAAATAGAGTTTGTTTTCGCTCCCTGGGCAATGGGCTGCCCCAGAGTTAAAATCACCCGGTCTCCTGTTTTTGCCAAACCATGAGTCACCATGAGTTGATCGATCTGACTAAGAATGTCTTCCATGGTTTTATAGGGCTTAATGACATGAGTCTGAATCCCCCACATCAACTCCATGGAATTTAAAACATCCATATGCTGAGTCACGGAAATCACGCGCGCCTTCGGACGGAAACCCGAAATAATATTCGCTGTTTTACCGGAAGTGGTTAAACAGATAATCGCCGTTGCATTCAGCTTTAAAGCACTTAAAGAGGCACTTGCGGCAATCGCTGCAGGAGTGCTTAAAAATTCACTCTCTAACGACAGCTTGTAGTACTCTTCCTCGTTGCGCTCCACTTCCGTGATAATTTCATGCATGGTGCGAATGCACTTAAATGGATGTTTACCACTGGCCGACTCGGCAGAAAGCATCAAGGCATCAGAGCCATCCAAAACCGCGTTGGCCACATCCGTGATTTCAGCGCGCGTAGGACGAGGATTTTCCACCATACTATCTAGCATCTGAGTGGCGGTGATAACCGGTTTTCCTAACTGGTTACAAACTTGAATGATACGCTTTTGAAAACCAGGAAGACGGCTCTGTCCGACTTCGACCGCTAAATCGCCGCGTGCCACCATCACAACATCGCTTAAACGGCAAATCTCTTCCAGATTTTCTAAAGCTTCCACCATTTCAATTTTGGCGACGATTTTGGCGTTGGAATTTTTTGATTCAATGATTTCACGCAGTTTACGAATATCCCGGGCGTGACGAACAAAACTCAAGGCGATGTAATCCACCTTGTTGGCGATACCAAAATCAAGATCCTCAAGATCCTTCGGGGTCATGCACTCGACCGGAAGATTCACTCCCGGAAGATTCATTCCTTTACGGTCTTTTAAAATACCACCATAGACAACTTCCGCATCCACTTCGTGGCCGCGAATTTTAAGAACCTTCAGCTCCATCAAGCCGTCATCAAGAAGAATGCGGGTGCCTGGCGAGCAGGCCAAAGGAAGCTCTTTAAAATCAGAGGGAATCAAACCCGTGGTTCCCAATACGGCATCCGTCGTGATCACCAATTGCTCACCCGGTTTGATCTCAATAGAACCTTTTTCGAATTTTCCCACACGAATTTTCGGACCCTGAAGATCCTGCAAAATGGCCACGGGGGCTCTTAATTCCTGGGAAAGTTTTCGCAGTGAATGAATCACCTTAAGGTGATCTTCATGACTGCCGTGGGAAAAATTAAGGCGAGCCACATTCATGCCCGCCTTAATCGCTTTTTCTAAGTTCTTTTCATCACGAGTTGCGGGGCCGATAGTGGCCACAATTTTTGCGCGACGATCTGCTAACATTTTACTACGCCTTCCTGCTATATGAACTCATCTTCACAGATAAGTTTTGCATATCCTCCTGGTGGCGTCTATTCATTCTATCTAATTGATCCTGATGAGACTCATTGAGTTGAGCCAGCTTTGCCTCATACTTCATGGCCAAAGACTCTTTTTCCATCTTCACGGCCTTTTCACGGTCCCCGGAACGAGTGGAATACAAATTTTCCAGGCGTTTGATTTCCCGGTCATTGCTTTCTTTCAACTGGGCGATCTTGTCCTCATAAGTCTTCACCGTCTGTTCCAACTTCGAGTTAAAACCCGCTTCCATATTTCTAAAACGCTCCGTCATGACTTTATTCGTGACCGTTTGATCACTCACTGTCTTATCGCGGTAAGCATCCATACGATCCATATAATTCGCTTTTACGGTGTCCAAGGAATCCGCATAGTAGCGCTCCATATCCCCGGAACGCTTATTGGTTAAATCCAAGACCTTCTTAACCCGACTTTCCGCGTTGTTAGAGATTTGAGTCACCTGATCTTTGTGCTGCTGGATTAAATTTTCTCGATCCTCGCGGTGGCGCGCATTGGTCATACCCATCCGCGACTTATTATCCCGGTCCGCATTTCTTAAGAGCTTACGATTTTCAGTCAGAACACTATCGATTCTTTCATCGTTCAGACCCTTCATCTGATCAACCGCATCTTGTCTTTGCTGATCCACAAGATCGAAACGCTTTTCATAAGCCTCGGTCAGATTACGGCGCTCTAACCCCCGCAGTCGTTCATTCTTTGAAATTTCATTATTCAGCTTGCTATTCAAACGTTGAATCTGACTGTCGCGAGAACGCACCTGAGAGTTAACCCGCTCATTCACCGAATCACGGAAGTCTTGATTTTGTCCATCCATGATGTCGGTTTTCTTGGCCAAAGTGTTTTCATACTTGCCACGAATTGTTTCGCGCTCACCATCCAAAATCATCTGTTTCATTTCAAGGTTGTCAGCATATTCTTCGCTTTTATTGACAACCGTATCTGTGTACTTTTGCGACCAGCGGGAATTATCCGCCTCACGCTGCCGCTCACTTTGACGAAGACGGGACTCATAAGACTTGCGTACTTCATCAGCACTACGCGTGTGCGAACGCAGAGTATCTTGAAAGCCGGCCTGCATGGCGCTTTTCTCTTTTTCATGCGCCTCATTGAGTTTGCGGGCGTTATTATGAACCGTCTGTTGAGCTTTCAGGCGGTTTTCTTCCGACATTTGCGCAAAACGTTCATCCCGCTGCAGAACTTCACTATTCATCTGCCCCACCAGGTTTTCCTTTTGGGACTGCGAGATTTCTTTCTGCTTACGAAGTTCTCCTTCATAAGCCGCCTTTTGTTCTTCACGAGTATTATAGGCGTCTTCCATTTTATTACGAAGAGACTCACGATAAGTTTGACGAACCTCATCGATTTTACGATTGTTCTCAAAATCCCGATCCGTCAAAGTCTCTCTATTACGTTCTTTGAGTTCCGCGATGCGCTCTTCATAATTGTCAGTGATATTACGAATTTCTTCGCTATGGCGTTGTTCTAAACGCTTGAGTTCCGCATTACGGCGTTTGGCATTTTCCGACTCTCGATTTTCATACTCTTCACGAGTTTGGCGAATCTTGTCGTCCTGACGTGCGCGATCCGAAGATGAAATAGAAGACATCCTTATCCTCCCAGACCTCAGATTAACATTAGTCTTTGGAAGAAACTTCAATTCAGCAGTGTCGGATTTTAAAAACAGGACCGGAGTCTAGCGTTCAAACACTCGTTCGTGATAAAGACGCTTCATTTCCTGGCGTTCCGCCTGAATGCGGGCTTTGCGAGCTTGTTCGGCGCGCTCTTTTTCTTTTTCAGAAGCGATTTCCCGCTCCACCGCATTTTGATAAATCAAGGCGCTTTTTTCCGTCAAATCACCCCAATTTTCGCGCAGGTGAGAAACCAAAGTGATGAAGTCCTTTTTAGAACCTTCATACAGGGAATTCCACAGCGGCAAGTGAGCTTTCATGTCCACGGGCTGAATCATGCCATAGTCAGACTGACCTTTGGAATTCAGACCGGCAATCCAGAATTCAAAGCCCTCAGGCAAGCGCAACGTTTTTCCGTCTCGCAACGTCACTGACAACGTCGCATCCATGTTACGGATCACCACACGATGGCCTTGTTCGATAACGAAATACTGCCCTTGCGTCGCCTTTAAACTTCCATACAATGTCTCGACTTCCACATTGCGAGAGTTTTCCAACCACAGAGCCCCACTGACAAAACGCCATTGTGTTGGGGAAAGTCTTACCAGCGTTGAACCCTCTTTAGCGTGCATCTTTAAAGTTTTGCTTGAATAGTGAAGAGACTTTCCGATCACCTGGACGGCGCAGGCTTCCTGGGCTTTCAGACACTCCGTCGGTTGCTGCAAAAAATCTCCGGAAGCGCGCACCCGCACTTCCATCTGAAAAGCCAGGATAAAGATCAGAACACGAAAGAACTTCTTCATTTATACTCTACACTTTGCGCCAGCTTACGAGCTTGTTTTTTCAAGTCGTCATTTTTGAAGTTTTTGAAAACTGTTTTATAGATTTCCGAAGCTTCTTCAGTCTGATTGTTAAATTCGCTGATCTGCCCCATTCTTAATAGAATAAAGCCCGTCAGTTCATGCTGTGGAAACAAAGTCACCATCGAGTCAATTTGCGCAAGACTGTTGCGATAGTCTTTTTTTAGAAAATAGCTTTCCGCAATGAAAAAGTGGGATTCGACCACATGCTGTGAAAGCGGATACTTCTCAAGAAGTTCATTAAACTCCCCGATCGCCTTGTCATAATCGCGACTATTAAAGTTCTTCTTTCCTTTTTCAAAAAGAACTCCAGAAAGATCCAAAGAATCTTCGCTGGCTGGTGAACGCACAATAGAGGATAAATTCTTAAGTTCATACTTCGCTTGAAGTTTTTTATCGTCCGGAAGAATCTGCGCCACAGTCTGCTGAAAGTCCTTCAACTGGTAAGTTAAAAGAGAGTTGTTAAACTTCTCTTTTTCCACCTGTTTTTGTAAATGCGCGAGCTTTAATTCATACTGTTCATGGCCATTAAAATAACCAACAAACGAGGCATAAGCCCCGACAATCCCTACCGTGAGGGACAAACAGAAAGCTATGAAAAAAGCATTTTGATTCTTCATGCCTCACTTATCGGCGAAAACCGATAAAAATTGAGACTGAAAGGGCTGTTTTATTTTGAGACGGCCTGCTGGCCATAAGTATAGACCACTTCCGCATCGAGATCTTTCCAGCGATCGCCCACCTGAATCTTTGGCGCAACACGACCTTTCATCAGCATGAGCTTCTTCGACTCGTGGGAATACCAAAGATAAATGGGATCCACAAGGGCGGCAATCACGAAACTCGTGGGCTTCATTCGCAACTCCATCCATTTATCCGAGTCCTTGTTCTGATCCCCCATTTTTTTAAGGGTAAAGCCGACAGTTTCCAGTCGATCCCACACCGCAAAGCGCACATCAAGCTCCTGACCAGAGGCAAGCTCCTGCCAGTGGGCTTTGACGACAGGATTGAAGTTGGCGGTTGAAAGCAGCAGGCCGCGTCGCTTTTCTTCAGAGGTTTTTTTCTTGCCGTTCGCACCGACATACTCAAAATAGATTTTATCACCCTCAACGAAGAACCGCCCTTTTTCAGAGGTTTGAGGGCGCTCAATTTCATAACTTTTCAACTCAGCATTTTCAACCAACCCTCGCTCTTTAACGACCGTGTTCCCCTGAAGATCCTTGTACACGGCTTCGCTGCGAAGCAATTCATCTCCGACCAAAGAGACTTCAAGAATATATAGTTTTTTTGTCTGAGCCGATTTTAAATCGTAAAGAGTGGCTGTCGAAACTGTCTGGGCCGTCGCGAAATAAGATATTAGAATTAGGGAAAACAGGCTCATCAATGTGTCTCCTGGATATTTGTCTAAGAATATTAGACATCGTCTAATATTGAAAAGCTGATCCTTAACAGTTTGTTTTTTTCTGCATCACATCCAATAGTTCATAACTGCGTTACAAATACTCCCAAGTACTTCCTCGCTCTGAGAGGGCACTAGACCGGTTGTTTTCATTTATCGTATTTCACTTGACCAATTTTGATGTGACTCTTAGTTTGAACCTTCGATTGAAGGAAGCCTGCGCAATGAACAAAGCACAATTGGTTGAACTTGTCGCTGAAAAAACCAAGTCGACAAAAAGTCAATCCGAACAGATTCTCGATGCCACTTTAAAAGTGATCCAAGAAGCTCTTAAAAAAGGTGATGAGGTTAAACTGGTTGGCTTTGGAACGTTCTCACGTAGCGCGCGCAAACCTCGCCAAGGTCGCAACCCTAAAACCGGTGAAACCGTGAAAATCCCCAGCGCCTATGTTCCCCGCTTCAAACCGGGCAAGGATTTTAAAGACGCTTTAAACTAACTCTGAAAACTCAGGTCGATCTTGCAGTCGACACCACCCGCTCAGGCCTGACTTCCAGATATATTGCTCTCCTACAATTTTTTTATTTATCAACATATCCCGCAGTTCACGAACTGAAAAGGGACCTTCCTGAATAAGACTTTTTCCCGTCTCGGAAGGGCTTAACAAAACCCACTCTCGTTCATCCTGCGCCACCTCTTCTCCCGGCACAAAAACTTGCACTGCCGGAAACAGAGAGCGCTCAAATTCCGCAAACTCACAGGTGGCTTTCCAAACACTGTCACGAGCGCAGCAGACTAAATCGTATGGACCCACCTCACCGCGATGAATAAGTGCACGCATTTCCTGTAACGACACCGGTCCCTGCGGCTTTAGGTTTTTGTTGTAATACCAAGAGTTGTTCTTCATAACTTTTCCTTCTTACTGTGAAAAAGCGCGGGTAAACTTTCAATCACTTCCAGCATATCATAGTAAGCCACCGAAAAATGTTTGCTATCTAAAGGCTTCACAAGAAAACTTCGCAGGGTTTGCGTGGAAACCATTTTCTTTCGGTAGCCGTTGTAAAGTCGCTCCCCCAGCATTCCACCCAACAATTGAGCGGCAATCATATAACTCCACTTTTTTCGCGGCATCGCCTGCAGGCGATGACCAGGAACTCCGGTAATCACCATCAATTCATGCATCTTTTGCGCTAGTGCCAACTGCAAGGCCTCTTTACCCATTTCAGAAGGACCTCGCGCCGCTAACGACGCTTTGATATCAGCAATCGTGTCAGTCTTTCTTTTGTGGTTGATTATCTTGGAGCCGAAGTAGGCCGTCCCCTCCAGCCAGATGAGACTTAAAAAATCCGCCGGAACATCCTTCAGAGTCGTCTCCATCTTGCTGACCTGCGCATGAATGTATCGCATGGCCAAAGATGCCGCATGATTCACAGTTCCGCGCGCCAAATAGGCGGCCTTGATTTCCGGAAGATAGAAAGAGTTGCCCTCGGCAATAAGAGTCTCGATCCAGCGTTGCGTTTTGACGTCATAATTTTCCCGCACCTGCATCCAAAAAGAGCTATCACGGGCTGTATAAACGGACAGCGCGTCGATTCCGACATTCAAGCCCAACTCATCAGAAATGATTTTAACATAGCGGCCCACGTGATCCGTGTAATCCAGATGCTCATCTTCATCGTCTTCGTCATCTATATCCTGCAAGCCAACATCGTAAGTCTGCTCCAGATACATCAGATAGTTCTGCCACTTCACCCAAGGCGGAACGCTCATCAGACAAAAAGCATTCTGCGACAATCGCACCAGATCGGTGGTTGCTTCTAATTCCTTATTCAACAACTGAAAATAAATAGATTCGGAATTTTGAAACAAACGGAGAATTTTCTTAGCAAAAGACTTCCCTAAAACTTTGGTGATTTCTTCGGGAATATGTGACGACGCCAAATGCAGATCACCATAGATAACGAAAATTAAATGTTCGGGGAACTCTTGCACCAGATCTGCAATCTTTCGACCTGCAAAAATATCTCGCGACTTTAAGGTGATAGCGGTGCGCTTTTTATAGCTTTTATTGAGTCCGCGCACAGAAATCTTATGTTTCTGTGCCCAACGCATCAGCGGACGGTAATGCTCCCAGGGAAATCCCCATTTTGTCTGCCATTGTACGGCCTTCAAAAACTCTTTTTCCGACAACTTCCCAGACAGATATTTATCAATTTTTTCCTGGTCCGCCGCTTCGAAGAACTCCACCGCAAGCACCACGGGGCGATTTTTAGGCAGACTGCGCAGCACCCGAACCTGGGCTTTTTGCGACTGATGAAGCGCGTGAAAATCACCGATCATCACCACTTGGGATTGCGCCATCTGATCCC
Source organism: Bdellovibrio sp. ArHS (assembly GCF_000786105.1). NCBI lineage: Bacteria > Pseudomonadati > Bdellovibrionota > Bdellovibrionia > Bdellovibrionales > Pseudobdellovibrionaceae > Bdellovibrio > Bdellovibrio sp. ArHS. The sequence goes on along the minus strand of NZ_JTEV01000031.1, from coordinate 18,874 downwards.
AAAGAGCTTCTTTATTGGACGCCGTCCATTTTTTGAGAAACTCTTTATTATAAACCTTATGATAGCGCATCAGCTCAGGCGTGTCCTCGCCCAACCTATGGCGAACCTGGCGTTGCATTTGGAGATAAAGCTCTTTGCGGATGCGAATCCACTTCTGTAAGTCGTTCAATGCTGTCTTCCTTGATAGCGTGCTTCCGATTTTTACATAATTTTGATTGATTTCAAACACGAATCTACGATTCAATGGGAGCATGAAAAACACAGCATCCAGCAAAAACAAGTTTTTGAACCTTGCCCTGGTCGCCACTCTGATAGCGATCGGAGTCCACCTCTATCTGACACTTCACTACTACGGCTTGAAGTACGGCACCGCGGAAGGCGGTTCCATCTGCAACATCAACGAAGTTCTTAACTGCGATGCTGTCACGGCCAGCAAATACTCAGCTCTTTTCGGCGTTCCTGTCGCGCTTTGGGGAGTGGTCACCAACATCGTCCTTCTTTACTTCTTAGCTGTAACCCGCCTTAATATGGTTCAGGATCGCGCAAAAACATCGCGTTATGCGTTCCTTTTCTCGGGACTTACCATCCTGGGTACTATCGCAATGGCCCTGATTTCCCTTTCCTTCATGAGCAATCTCTGCATTTTCTGCATGGCCGCCTATGTTCTTTCCATCATCGGTTTTATTGGCGCTTGGTTGGGGGCTGAAGATCTTTCCGTGAACCAACTTATCGAGGACACCAAGGATATTTTCACCGCTGAAAAATGGGTTGGCGGATTTGTTTTGGCCATCCCCGCTTTCGCTTTTCTGGGAAACATTATGTATCTCGAAAGCCACGGTCTTTCAGACATCGAAAAGTTAGCCAAAGAAAAAGTGGCTTATTGGCTGGCAGCTCCGCAACAAAGCTTCGACCTGACCGCAGGATTGTCGATGCAAAAAGGCTCCTCAGATCCCGTCATGACCATTGTTGAATTTGCGGATTTCCGCTGTCCTCACTGTAAACATGCAGCTCCAACACTTCATGCTTTTGCCAATAGTCATCCCGACGTCAAACTGATCTTCAAGCCTTTCCCGCTTGATGGCACTTGCAACGAAGCCATTCGCGGCGGCGGCGACGGGATTTCCTGCGGCCTTGCCTCGGCAGTCATGTGCGCGGAAAAAATGGGGCAAAAAGGTTGGGCGGCCCACGACTATTTTTTTGAAAATCAGGAAGAAATCATCCGCGCTGGCAACTTAGATAAAAACCTTGAAGATGTTTCTAAGTCTACGGGATTAGCTCTTGAAGAGTTGAAAGCTTGTGTTAAAGACCCTACGACTGCCGAACTGATTCGCAAGATGGCCAAAGAGGGTGAAACAGCCCAAATTCAGGGAACTCCGACTGTTTTCGCTAATGGTAAACTTTTGAGTGGCGGACAATTGATTCCTATCTTGGAAGCCGCTTATAGAAGTTTAAAATAGTCCTTAGAAACCGATGGCTTCAGCGAGCCAATTTGCCATCTTGCTGAATCCGTCATCAAAGACCAAGAAGCTTGTCTTTGCCAGACCGTGGACGATATCCAACCAGAAGGCCAAAATAATCACGGCCAAAACAGCAAACCACATTGCCTTCACCACATAGATGGTCGAACGCACGTCTTGAACACGCAAATCACCCTGAATTTTTTCAACGATTTTAAGCACATACTGCAGCTCTCTAAAGTGTTCTTTGAATTTTTCGCGCAACTCTTGCTGCTTAGCGCGCGTCAAAGAATTAATCCCAGGAAAACTTCGCTTCGCTTTGATCGCATAGATCAAATCCACGGAGTGATGAATGTAACGTGTGATTTTTGATTTAAAATTGGGATATTCGGACGGCTTTTCAAGAAAGTCTTTAAGTTCTTCAATAGCTCGGTCATAGCGTTCGTCAAGGACCCACGTAAGAATATTGTAGCGCAAAGAATCGGGACGCCCGAATTCAGCTTTATCCACACCGACATCAAAGAATGCGGTCTCTTCCTGCTTGCGAATTTCGGCAACGACAACGTTGCCATCTTTGGGTACGGGTAATGCCATACTGTCCTTTTCGGAAAAAACGCCAAATCATTGAAGGATTCCTTATCTTACCAAGGTCTAGTCTTATCGACCTAAGTTTGACGAGTCCTGTTTCATCTTGAGAATATAAAGGAAAGGCTACCTAGACTTCATGGAGGAGGGCTATGGAAACCGAATTTCAGACAGCTGTTTTAGGACATTTAGACTTTGAAACCCCTCAGAAGACTGTGGGTCAAATCCCGTTGCCCGACGAGCTTCCCAAGCGCAACGATTACAGTCATCTTCCCAAAGAGATTCTTAAATCATCCACTGTGGAAAACCTCATTTCACAGAACGAAGACCTCATGGCCCGACTTAAAGTGGCCCTACGCCGTCTGTCTTTATTGGAAACCGAAAATCAGCGCCTGACCGAAGAAACCGGCAAGGCCCGCTTAGCTCAATCATCGATCACTGATCAAATTCTCGTCTGGAAAGAAAAAGACAATCTGTGGAGACAGAAGATCGATCAGCTTGAAAGAGAAAAAGAAATTCACACGGAAAAAATGCGCGCCCTTCAAGAGAAACTGCAAAACATGGGGGCCGAACTGGCTCGTCATGTGAAGTACCATGACCGCATTAAAAACCAGGTGAAGCCTTACATTTCACAGCTTAAAGAATATTCCCGCACTCAGGATCTTAAGCTTGCGGAAACAGAAAGCTCTTTGGCGCAAAAAGAAGCGCAACTTCGCGATCTACGCCATCAGATCATCGAAGTAACAAAAAATTCCCGCTATCAAGTGGAAGCCTCAGAGAAAAAAGCGCAAGAGATGGTGCAATTTTATGAATCCCAAATTCAGGGCCTGAACCGTGAAGTTCAACAGCTTCATCAAATTCAAGAAGAACTTGAAGTGAAGACCCTTAAATTGCACACAGCTTTAGAACGCCAGGACCTTCTGGAAAACGAAGTCGTGACACTTCGCCGCACTAAAGAAGATATCAAAGAACGCCTGGAATCAGAGATTGAACGTCAGCAGGAGCGCATCAGCGAACTGGCGAAGCAAAATCAAAAGCTGGGTGTTGAACATGCGGATCTGCAAATCCGTGTTGTCGAAGACCAAGAACGCATTCAGAAGCTGGAAAAAGACAACTTCCAGTATATGGAGCAATTGGAAAGCCTTCGCTACATGTGGAATGCCAAGAATGAAGAAGCAGAAAAACTCAAGGCTGCGACCGCGGCTTTAGAGCGGATCAACCTTGAGCTGAGTCAGAAGCTCAACGAGCTGCGTAAACAGGATGGGCTCTAGAAGCTTTGCAGAGCCCCTTCGATACTTTCATGAACCTCAAGACTCGAACACTCTGAAAAACTGAATAAACGCTGAAAATCCGGGTTCAAACCCGCGATTTTCGCATTCAGTTTTCTGTTGGAGTTCAAATCATTCAACACATTGAATAAGTTCTGAATGCCCGAAGAACCTACGAAACTCAGGTTTTTCATGCAGAACACCACTTTTTTATCCGAAAAATTTTGTAAACACGCTTTTTTGAAGGACAGCGTTTTCTCAATCTCCACACGACCACTTAAAGACACGACGGCAATATCCCCGTCGAGCACGAGTTTTACTTGCATGAAAAACCTCTCATCAAATCTAGGTTTCAACTTGTCGGCGATACTTTGTGACATTTTGAGTCCAAAAAGAGGCCGGAAAACAGGATTTTCTAACTCGACAAACGCCTAACTGGTCCCTACACTACTTTGGTGCTTCAGAGCTGGATCTCCTTGTTTTTATTCTTATTTGTCGCCGTTTTTACGGCTTCACCTCTATGGGCTGCCGAACCCACGGCGAAGATCCATGGCATCTTAATCAATGCCGATAGCATGTTTCGCGATACCGAAAAAGAAACTGCCGAACTTGAAGGCAACGTCCAAATCGTCTACCAAGGTCAGCACATCCGATCCGACAAGGCTCGCGTCTTGCTGCGCTCTCGACAAGTCGAACTTTTCGGCAATGTTGAAATCATGGACGCCAAAAACACGATCGTCGGCGATCAAGTTTATCTGGATTATGAAAACAACACCGGTGTTATTTATAATGGTTATGTGCAATCTGGATCTATCACTTTTTCCGGAACAGTTTTGCAAAAAACGGGAGACGCTGAATATGTGGTCTCTTCCGCTGACTACACCGCTTGTACAAATTGCCCTTCGACCTGGAGCTTTTCGGGCACCACAGTCCGCGCTGAACTGGGCGGCTACGCCTACATAAAAAATGCGATTCTGCGATTTGGCCCCGTCCCTGTTTTTTGGTTTCCTTATCTTGTCGTTCCACTAAAAAGCGATCGTCAGTCCGGCCTGTTAACGCCGACATTTGAAGCCTCCGACACCGGTGGTTTTGCCATGTCTCTTCCTTATTTTTGGGCTATTTCCCGCAGCAGCGACGCCACCATTGAACTGAAAGATTACGCGAATCGAGGTCTGAAAGGTCTTTTAGAATATCGCTATATGCTGAATGAAAATTCCGAAGGCTCGTTAAACTTCGGAAGTCTTTTCGACAAGGCCTTTGCTGACGATGAACGGCTCAATCTTTATCGCCCGGTGACAGAAAAAAATGATCCGATTGAACGCTACTTCGTTCGCTATGGCCACTATCTGGAAATGCCCGATGGCGGCGTTCACCGAGCACAAATTAATTTCGCCAGCGACCTGCAATACCCCAAGGACTTTCCGACTGAAACTTTAAATCACGGCGACTCGGCGATGGAAAATCGTGTGTCCTACACAAAGAACACGGAAGATCAGCACATGAGCGTAGACAGCTCTTATTACGTCAATATGCTGCACGGAGATCCTTTAGCCGGGAACAATGATGCCGTTCATCGTATTCCAGAGCTGCGTTGGTCCCACTCGCAACAGAACATCGGCGAAAGTAACTTTATCTATGCTTTCGATTTAGACGTTGTGAACTTCACTCGTGGAGGCAACGCCTACGATGACATGACCACTCAAACCAGCGGAGACACCACTGTTCGCTTTCCAAAGAACAGTTGCAATGATCCTAAATGGGAAGATAACCCTCTGTGTAAACGCGTGTACGATGGCTCCTTCGATCCCAGCGTGGATCTAATTCGCACCGGGCAAAGAATCGATTTTGAACCCTCGGTTTATTATCCAATCAAATTGGCAGACGGCTTAGATCTGGTGCCGGCCATGAGCTATCGTGAAACTCACTATAACTTCAATATCGAAGACAATTCTCACGTCGTGCGCCGCTACCTTCGTGCCGAAATGGGCGCGCGTTTAAGCTTAAGTCGTGTTTATGGCGATACCGTCAGTTCGAAAGCCACTCGCTACAAGCACGAAATTATTCCGGAAGTCACCTACAGCAATCTTCCATGGTTCACTCAAGACGACAGTCCTTTCTTTGGACAGGGCTCTGTTACCGATGCTCCCTATTCGGCGCGTGACAGTATCACGGACTTGGATATCGCCAGTGATTACAGCGTGCAATTTGACTATAACGACCGCGTGTACGACCGCAATCTCGTCACCATGGCACTCACGAACAAAGTGACTGAAAAACGCTGGGTGAGTGACCGCCCCGAATACAGACAGATTGGCTATTTAAAACTCGCGCAGTCCTATGATGCCTCTCAACAGAATCGCGGAGGCAGTATTTATGAACCGTGGTCCGACTTAACGGCAACCTTGGATGTGCGCCTAGATCGCTTTCAAACTTATTCTATCTTCAACTATTTCCCCTATCAGAACGTGACGAACGCTTCCTCACGTGTGCGCTTAATGAACGACGTAGGGCAGTTCTTTCAAGTTCAATTGACCCGACAGTATAAAATCACCCCTGGCCAAGCTGTCGACACCAGCGCCCGCCAAGAGGACTACACCTTTTCCACAGGTTTTGTGTCTAAATATTTAAATCTGATGGGTAAATTTGTGTACGACGCCAACTGGGCTGATCGCAGTTCCGGAGATCAAATCAAGTCTTGGGCTTACATCGCTCAGTTTAAACCTACCGGAGACTGCCTGTTTATCACTTTTATCCATGACCAAGTAACAGGCGGAGACACCAACTTTAAGTTGAACTTCGCCTTTACGTTCGACGGCGTTCCGAAAGCACCACTCCCACCTGAAACACTGGACAGCTACGGTTTCTAATCCACGCGAACGGACTTAATAATTTTTCTTAAACTAAAAATCGAGAATGGTTTTTGTGATTTTGATGCCTTCGATCTTACCTTCTTCAAAATGAGGTATAATGGCAAAGTCCGGCGCCTGTTGCATCTTGGGCTCTTGATTCATCTTCACAAGACCATACGCGACACCTGCATACAAGCCTAAGGAGGCTCCCTTAGCAACGTTGTTCCAGCTTTCGCTAGGTTTGTCCTCCATAGCCAGACTGACAACTCCTGCGGCGGCACCACCTAAGGTCCCCCACGCACAGCTTTTTAAAAAATCACGAAGACCCTCGGCATGAACTGACTGGAACTGGCAAACAATGGCGAAGATGATAAAAATTTTGCGCATACTTCATTGTCGCTTCGACACAGGGGTTTGAGTCAACCACTGACGTCTTCAATCACTGTGACTTTTCCTTCTTTCGTGACAAAGGCCCAGTGAACCTCAACAAGAGCGTCCATTTTGGCAGTAAGAAACTGCAGGGCTCGCGCCAAGCGCGCCTTTTGCTTCCACGAAATTCGGTGCGGCTGAAAATCAGCAATATTGGAAGTCTTCACTTCCACCATAAGGACATGACCTTCGGGAGCTTGAAAAAGCAAATCCACTTCTGCAAAGGGTGTAAGAACCCGTTGCGCCAGAAAGCTATAACCTTTTTCCTGATAGAATTTTTGAACTTGTTTTTCGGAATCCAGACCCCGTTGATGAGCCCAGTAAAGCGACTCACTCTTCGTCGACGATGAGGTCCGCAAGGTGTTCTTTGACCCCCGCGAACGACTTTCTGTGCACACGACAGGGGCCGTGCGCGACGATACTGTCTTTGTGGACCGGCGTTGAATAGCCTTTGTGAACTTCGAATCCATACAGAGGATATTTCTCTCCCAATTGTTTCATCAGACGATCTCTTGTTACTTTCGCAACAATCGACGCCGCTGAAATCGGAGCCACACGCAAATCCCCTTTAACCATCGTCGTTTGCTCAAAGCCTTCAAGACCAGGGATCTTCATGTTGCCATCTATAAGCACATGACCACCCTTCACACCCAAAGCTTCAACCGCACGTTTCATCGCCAGTAAAGAAGCGCGCAAGATATTCATCTCGTCGATTTCTTCCACTGTCGCAAAACCAATTCCGACATGATGTTCATTGTGAATCAACGTCGCCAACTCTTCACGACGTTCTTCGGATAACAATTTAGAGTCAGTGACATCTTCCGCAAGCGCATCTGATTTAAAAATCACCGCCGCCGCATAGACAGGCCCCGCAAGACATCCGCGTCCCACTTCATCAACACCAATCACAGGTTCAGGAAAAAACTCGCGCCAATTCACCTTAGGATATTCTTCCTTTTTGAAAGTTTTCTTAGGCTTCGCTTTTTTAAGTGTGATTTTCTTAGCTGCCGTTTTTTTCGATACTACCATGTCTCAGCGCCATCCCCACAAGTCCAGCGCATATTAGACATACAGCCAGTCGCAGTCAAAAGGTGCCAGGGGACTTTTTCTAACCACAATGCGTTTAATGCGGGTCAGTTGGAAAAAGTCCCCTGGCACCTTTTAAAAAAGAAAAGACCTAGAACTTGAGTCCTAGGTCTTTTTTGAATTTATATAGAATTGTTCTGTTGAGAGGAACTAAGCTTCTGCTTTTGCAGTTACTAGCTCAGATTCGATCTTCGCAGCTTTACCTTCTAGAGAGCGTAGGTAGTAAAGTTTAGAACGACGAACTTTACCGATGTTTACTAGCTCAACTTTATCAAGTGCAGGGCTTGCAAATGGGAAAGTTCTTTCAACGCCAACACCTGCAGAGATTTTGCGAACTGTGAAAGTTTTCGCAGCGCCAGATCCTTGAATCTTAGTTACGATACCTTTGTAAAGCTGAACACGTTCTTTCTCACCCTCTTTTACTTTAACGAATACGTTAACAGTATCACCAGAGCTGAATGCTTGAATATTTTTGTTAGCAGCTTTTACACTTACGCGACGAACGAGGTTTGTTTCTTTAGCCATTGCTTAATCCTTGTAGCAGTCAATTTTCACAAAAAGTAAAACAAGGGTCTACCATGGACCCATTACGCGGTCAAGACAGATACTTACTGCCGATCTTACGGAAAGATGGCGGTAGTCCTTGGGAGGAGCCCCTCGGATGCTTTCCAAGACTCCTGAGCAAGACCCAATCAGTTGCTCTGTCATACCAAAACCAGTACCAAATAACATAAATACGGGCTTCTTTTCCACATGCATTTCATGTCGCAACTCAGCAAATGAGTACTTTCTTTTCGCCCACTCCACACGGGCCGTGGTTGCAATCGTCAAGCAGTCGGGAACATTCCAGTCAGCCAGGGCTGCTTCTACGCTCACCGCCGTTTTAACGGGGTTTAAAGCGGTTTTTCTCATGGGGTTGAACTTTGAGCCTTGCCCTACTCTCCAGTGATCCAAAACACGCTCTACGAACATGAGTTGCTCTTGCATAGGGTGGATAATGTAATATTTTTCCACCCCGAAGACCGTGGCTGCACGGGCGATATCATGGATATCGAAGTTAGTAATATTGGTCGAGACCGTTTTCTGCAAACGATCACGAACGGGATAATGAACCAGACCTATTGCGAGTCTTGGAACGTAGGGAACTTCTGAAGCTTCAGACATTGAAATCTTCCTCGCGCAGATCTGCCAAAGCCAAAGCCTTCACGTCCTTCTCTGAAAGAGATTTATAAAACTCTAAGAGTTCTTTTAAAGGAGGAGCTGTCTTTTTTTTCTTCTGCGCCTGATATTTTTCGTTTTCAATTTTAAGAAATTCTTTAAATAAATCGGGACGTTTTTTCAGCGTCACCAACGCCGATACTTTCTTTTTCCACTCTTCAATCAGCTTGTGATTGCCACTTAACAAAACTTCTGGAACATCTTGCTCTAAATAAGTGCGAGGCCTGGTGAAATTGGGATGCTCTAACAACCCCTCTGAGAAACTGTCTTTATCAGCCGAATCATCGTGTCCCAGAACACCGGGAATGAAGCGCGCTAATGCATCAATCACAACCAGCGCCCCTAACTCTCCACCCGACAATACGTAGTCTCCGATCGAGACTTCCTGATCGACATAGGAGTTAATAATACGCTGATCAATTCCGCCGTAGCGACCACAGATAAAAACCAGATGTTCTTCTTGGGAAAATGACCGGGCCATTTCATCAGTCAGAGTCTTTCCTTGCGGGGAAAGATAGATCACTTTGGAAGTCTTATGTTGCACTTTCTGAAGTGTTTTTTCGAGTGTTTCTGGCAGCATGATCATGCCATCCCCGCCCCCGAAAGGGCGGTCATCCACGGTGCGATGACGATCCTGAGCAAATTCGCGCGGAGTGTGAGCCTTCACGGAAAGCAAATCACTCTTTAACGCCTGACCTAAAACACCATGCGAAACCGCGGCGTCAATCATCTCAGGAAAAAGAGTGATCACGTCAATCGTTAACATCTAAGCGTTCTCGATATCAAAAAGCCCTTCAGGCAAATCCATTACGACCGTCTGATGTTTGAAATCGATTTTTTTGATGAACGCGTCTACGAATGGCACTTCGACTTTTCTACCCGCAGCCTCGACCACCAATAAATCCTGAATTCCGTTAGAAGAAAAATCCACGATTTCACCGAGAAGCTTTTGCTCAGGATCCTTCAATTTGAAATTTTTAATTTCTGAAAGGAAGATGGTTTCGCCTGGCTTAGAGACAAACAATTCGTCATCGACAAAGAACTCAAGATGCTCAACACCTTCAGCGGCAGTGCGATCTTTGATTTCAGCCGCTTTAACAATAAGCCCCTTTTTGAAAGGCTTTGTTCTTTCGACGGTGAAAGACTGGATCTCTTCAGAATCTTTCGACTTCAAACCGAAACTCTTCATTCTTTTTGCCCAGGAAATATCACCAGAAAAAATAAGAACATAAAGATCACCTTTAAGTCCATGGGCCTCGCGAACCTTACCTACCAACTTCATTTCGAACCTCAGAAAAAAATGAAGGGGTTGCTTGTGACAACCCCTTCCTTAGAGAATTTTTTTTGTCCCTTCGAAGGACTAGCGGCTTAACTATTCTACGATATCTAAGTGATAACGCTTGTTAAGTTTTGTACCAGCTGCGCGGATGATCGTTCTCATCGCCGCTGCGGTTTTACCTTGCTTACCGATCACCTTGCCAAGGTCTTCTTTATCAACCTTTAACGCAAGAAGAGTCGTTTGCTGACCAGGGATTTCATCAACTTCAACTTTTTCAGGCTTGTCTACTAAAGACTTAGCCATGAACTCCACAAGGTCTTTCAAGCTATCCATATTTACCCCCACACAGATAGTATCTGCCCGATATTTTAACGAAATCGGGTCAAATGCCAACCACTATTTAGCTTGAGCTAATTTAATAACGTGCTTTACGCGATCTGTAGGCTGAGCACCTTTTTTGATCCATTCTTCAACTTTAGCAAGATCAAGCTCAACTTTTTTGTCGTTACCTTTAGGAGTTGGGATGTAAGTTCCAAGAATATCAAGGAATTTACCAGTAACATAGCGACGAGAATCAGCTACAGTGATGCGGTATTTAGGGTCGTGCTTTGCGCCCATACGAGCCAAACGAATTACAACTGCCATTTCTTAAACCTCTTGTTTCAAAAACAGTAAGACCAAGTGTGTACTGTGTTAACGATTAAATATCAAGTGCTAAAATGGGAACTTCATTCCGCCTCGACCCATGCCCATTTTCATCATCCCGCCCATCATCTTTTTAGCGTCCTCAAATTGCTTTACCAGCTTATTGACGTCTTGAACTTGAGTCCCGCTCCCCTTCGCGATTCTTTGACGACGCGAAGCATTCAGAAGCTTGTGGTTGTGTCTTTCTTGATAAGTCATGGAACGAATAATGGCTTCGATCTTTTTCATCTCGGCATCCGGAGGGGTCATATTCTTGAGTTGTTTGCTCAACTCCCCCATACCCGGTAAAAATTTCAAGATACTTTCAAAACCGCCCATTTTTTTGAGCTGTTGGATCTGAGCCAGGAAGTCTTCCAAGGTAAACTCATTCTTCATGATCTTCTTTGCCGACTCACGCGCCGACTTTTCGTCGATCACTTCTTGCGCCTTTTCGACCAAAGAAAGAACATCCCCCATATCCAAAATGCGTCCAGCCAAACGGTCCGGATGGAAGACTTCCAAAGCAGAAACCTTTTCACCCACGCCCAGGAACTTAATTGGAATGCCGGTCACTTCACGAATAGAAAGAGCCGCCCCACCGCGTGCATCCCCATCCACTTTCGTCAGAACAAGTCCGGTCAGACTTAATTTTTTATGGAAACCTTCAGCGACATTCACAGATTGCTGGCCGAGCATGGCATCGGCCACAAGAAGGATTTCTTGCGGCGTCCAGATCTCGCGCAGGCGTCCCAACTCGTTCATCAATTCGTCATCGACTTGCAGGCGTCCTGCTGTATCGACAATCACAACGTCCACCATGTTGTCCTTGGCCCATTGCTTGGATTGCTCCAAGATCTCTTCAGGCTTCATTCCCATTTGAGTTGGAAAAGTCGGAATGTTGTTTTGACGCCCCAAAGTCTGCAATTGATCGATGGCCGCAGGACGATAGATGTCCGCAGGTACCATGCCCGGTTTTTTTCCCAGTTTCTGGCGAATATAAAGAGCCAGTTTTGCCGAGGAAGTGGTTTTACCCGCCCCTTGCAAACCGACCATAAAAATCACACTGGGGTTTTCACGCACATTGATGTCAACGGCTCCGCCGCCAAGGACATTCACAAGCTCATCATGGACGATCTTAACAAACATTTGCCCTGGATTGACGTTTTGCAGAACCTCAGCCCCTAAGGCTTTGGCTTTAACTTTATCAATAAATATCTTAACGACTTTGAAGTTCACGTCCGCTTCTAAAAGACTGAGGCGGATTTCTTTAATGACGTCCTCAATATTGGATTCCGTGATCTTGCTTTGGCCACGGACCTTCTTAAGGCTCGTCATAATCTTGTCAGATAAATTCTCGAACATGTGAAACTCCCGAAAGAAAGAGGTTTAACCTATCAAGGTCGGATTGACAAAGAACCATACGACGCATTGCGCGCACAGACACCTTGTAGAATTGTAAGGCGCATAGCGTTAGATGATTCATTCGGACGGCTTTATGGTTATGAGAGACGCAAAAAGGGGCTCTACAATGAAAAAAATCATTCTTGCATCTTTATTAATCAGCACTGCAACTCATGCCCAACTTGTGACTTCCAATGCGGCAGCACTTGAAGGCCTTAAGGACGCGCGTAAGCAACTTGAAGTTAAGACAGAAAATTCAATTTTAGAAAAACTGGAAGCCGCTCGATTACAAGACGAAAGAAATCGCCGCCAACAATTTGAGTCTTTAAACTTCAGTGTCGTCAATGACGGGGCCTCTTCTTACAATCAAGCTCCTGCCACGACCTCAACTCCGTATCAAGCACCTGCGGAAGTTCAACAGAACAACATGCAGGCCGTCCAAACAGTCAATTACTGATTAACTTTGGGCCTCTTGTTCAGGGAGGCCTACCAGCGCTGGAACGAGCCCTTTTTCATGCTAAAATGGGCACCAAAGTAAAAAAACACAAATCCCAGAATAGACACCCCGGCGGCCGTCCAGACATTCACATCACTGACTCCGAGAATTCCATAGCGCAGGCCATTGATCAGATATAACAACGGATTCGCCTGCGAAACTGTCTGCCAAAATGGGTGCAGATGCTCAATCGATAGGAAAACACCGCCAAGATATGTCAGCGGTAAAAGAATGAACGCAGAAAAGGCCGAAAGCTGATCAAACGTGCGCGCCCAAAAAGCAACACTGATCCCGATCATTCCAAAAATTAGGCCTGCAACGACAATGAAAAACAAAGCGATAAAGGGATGCGCAATAGCGAGCCACTCGCCGCGCTGGTAGTACATAAATGTCGCCCCCACGAGGTACGTGATACAAGCCACAATCGTTCCACGCACCAAAGCGCCTAAGCTCATGGCCCAGATAATTTCCCGATCCGTCACCGGCGCCACTCGTAAGTCTTCAAGATCGCCAGAAAATTTAGAAGAAACAATCGAGGACGACGAGTTTTGAAAAGAGTTGTTTATCAAACCCATCATCATCAATCCGGGAATCAAGAAAGCAATATAGCTGACGCCTTGATGCTCTGCCATTTGCTCGCCCAGGGAAACCCCGAAAATCAGAAGGTACAGGAAAGAGGAAATGAACGGCGTCACCACCGTTTGCACCAGAACTTTCAGGAAACGTGCGATTTCACGCTGGAAGATAGTTAAAAAACCGGTCATGGCAGGGCCTGCATTTCTTTTCTACTGACGAGCTTTAAGAAGGCCTCTTCGAGGTCACCTTCTTCAATTTGAATATCACGGATCAGATTCACGGGAATAGAAACCTCGTTTAAAAAATCTCCCAGAGTTTTATTCTGAGGCACCACGAAAAAGAATTCTTTCCCGACAACTTCCATCAGATATTCCGAACGAACTTCGTGCGACGCCGTCAAACTAAGACGAATTTTTTTATGCGTGTACTGGCGAATCAAATCCTTGGTGTTGCCCAGTTCTACCAGGCTACCTAAGTTAATAATACCGACGCGGTCGCACAGCTCTTCTGCCTCTTCAAGATAGTGAGTCGTTAGCAAAATCGACATACCTTCGTTGCGAAGTTCTTGCACGAACTTCCATAGGTCTTCTCGCAATCGGATATCCACGCCGGCCGTCGGTTCATCCAGCAGCAGTAATTTGGGGTTGTGAACTAACGCCTTGGCTATCATCAGTCGGCGTTTCATTCCGCCGGAAAGCTGCTTCACTTTTTTATGGCGATGCTCATAAAGAGCCAGTTTGCTTAAAACAAAATCAATACGCTCATTATTTTTTCTGAGGCCGTAGTACCCGGAGTGAAACTGTAGAATCTCCTGGACATCAAAGAAACCGGAATTGATCACCTCTTGATGAACAACACCGATTTGTTTCTTTGTGAACATGGGATCTTCAGAGACTTCAATGCCAAAAACTTTGACCGAACCCGAGGAGGGTTTTTCCAACGTCGTGATTGTCGAAATGATCGTGGTTTTCCCTGCACCATTGGGTCCCAATAGACCGAAAATCTCGCCCCCTTCAACTGAGAACGAGACCCCTTTTACGGCTTCCGTTTTTGAACCTTCGTAGTGCTTACGAAGGTTCTGGATTTCTAAAGGAAGAGTCATACGTTAATAACCTAGCGTGCGCGAGTGATGCTTGTGTGAAATTCAACAGTCGGATTTTCACGTTTTAACCAATTCAGATCCCACTCCTGTGCGACAAGAACAACAGGGTTGTCTTGCAGATCACGGAACATGTGGGCTCCCCCTTTTAGCTCAGCAACGGCCTTACCATCCTCTGTTCGAGGCCAGCGAGCCACACCGTAAGGCAGACGATTCAGCTTCACTTCCAAGTTGTATTCGTCTTGCAAGCGACGCAGAAGAACTTCGAATTGAAGTTCCCCGACGGCACCAATGATCGGATCTTGAGGACCAACGATGGGATCAATGAATAACTGAATAGCGCCCTCTTCCGAAAGGTGATTCAAAGCCTCTTGCATCTTCTGGCGCTTCAAGGCATCACGCACGGAAAGGCGGCCAAATAATTCTGGCGCAAATTTTGGAATATCTTCGAAGTGCACTTTCCCTGACGCATAAACACAGTCACCGATTGCAAAGTTGCCCGTATCCCCGACGCCAACGATGTCGCCCGCGTAGGCGTCATCCACAGTTTCCTTATCCGCAGCAATGAATTGACTGGCATAAGAAAGACGCAGTTCTTTGTCGTGGCGAGAGTGTTTCACCTTCATTCCTCGTTCAAATTTACCCGAACAAATGCGAATAAAGGCGATACGATCACGATGACGTTTGTCCATATTCGCCTGGATTTTAAAGACAAACCCCGTGAAGTTCGCATCACAGGGGTCCACTTCCTTGTCGTCTTTGGTATAACGAGGCTGCGGTCCCGGCGCATACTTGGTAAAAAATTGCAGGAAGGTATCCACCCCAAAGTTCTGCTTTGCCGAGCCGAAAGTCACCGGAGAAATCGTTCCATTTAAAAACTCATTCACATCAAAGGGCGGGAGCGCACTTTCGATCAAATCCAATTCATCAATAACTTGATCCGCAGATTCTTTATCAAGATAGTCATAAAGGATTTGATCGTCTTTGCCTTTTTCGAATGGAATGATTTTATAATCTTCCACTTCTTCACGACGTTGATCGTAAATCCAAATTTCTTTGGTCAAACGGTTGTAGATACCGCGAAAGCGCTGACCGATACCCAAAGGCCACGTCACCGGATAGCATTGCATATTCAAAGTCTTCTCAACTTCGTCAATCAAGGTCAGAGGATCTTTACCCTCACGATCAAGTTTATTCACAAAAGTGAAAATAGGAATTTTACGCAGCCGACAGACTTCATAGAGCTTCTTCGTACGCTCTTCGACCCCTTTGGCGACGTCGATCAACATGCAGGCCGAATCCACCGCCATCAAAACGCGGTACGTGTCTTCCGAGAAGTCTTTATGCCCGGGGGTATCGAGAAGATTCACTCGCAAGGAATTATAATCAAAGGTCATCACTGATGAGGTGATAGAGATCCCTTTTTCTCGTTCCATCGCCATCCAATCGGACGTGACGGCCTTGGTTCCCTGCTTTCCTTTGACCTCACCTGTTTCGTGAATCACCCCACCGTGGTAAAGGAGCTTTTCAGTGAGAGTTGTTTTACCAGCATCGGGATGCGAAATGATCGCAAACGTACGGCGGCGCTGAATTTCTTTTTGAACTTGAGGTGTGGCTAACATATTCAGAGATCCTGTCTAAAGACTCATTTTTACGGGGAAAAGCTCGAGGTTACAAGCATTTAGCGCAGCGCCACCATGACCAATTCCGTGGAATTTAACGGGAAAAAAGCAAATAATGGGATTTCATTCAAATCTGGGTGGATTTTGGAGATTTTCCGCCTCCACCCCTTGCGTACGCTGCCCATATTCACTTATAACCTCGGAGAACTACAACTCCGGTGGGTTTGGAGCCTACCAGGACAATTGAGGTGCAAATCTATGAATGCCGTTTCGAAGCATTATGTTACGACTTTTTATAAGTTTCTCAAACTTTCTGACGTTCCCGCTATACAAAAAGACCTGGAAAATAAAGCTGAAGAATTGAATGTAAAGGGCCTGATTATTTTAGGCGCAGAGGGATTCAACTCGACGGTGTCTGCGGACTCGTTGGCATCCTTCGAGGCGTGGAAGCAATTCATTCGCGATTATTTTAATGCGCCTCAACTGTTTTTTAAAGATTCCGAATCACACAAAGCCCCCTTCCGCCGCTTCAAGGTGAAAATCCGCGAAGAGATCGTCACCACTGGTATTCCTGAAATGATGCCTCCCGAAGGCAAAAATCATCACTTGTCGCCGGCAGAGTGGAACAAAGTACTGAAAGAAGAAAAAGATTTTGTGATGATCGACACGCGCAATTGGTATGAATATAAAATCGGTACATTTAAAGGCGCATTAAATCCTGATATTGAAAAATTCACGGATTTTCCTGAATACATTGAGGAACAAGGCATTCCTAAAGACAAAAAAATGCTGATTTTCTGCACTGGCGGAATTCGCTGCGAAAAAGGAATTCTTGAACTGCAAAAGCAAGGCTATGACAACGTTTTCCAATTGGAAGGCGGTATCATCAATTACATGAAGGAATATCCAAACGATCAATTCGAAGGTGAGTGTTTTGTTTTCGACCACCGCGTGGCCCTGGATCAAAATTTACAACCTTCAGAAAAGTACGGATTATGTCCTCACTGTGGGCAGCCTTCCGAAGTCAAAATCGAATGCAAACGCTGTGACTCCGAAGAACTTATTTGCGTGGACTGTGCTGAACTGGAATTCAAAAAAGACACTTGTTCCAAAAACTGCGCCCATCAATACAAACTGCATCCGGGTAAAAAAGGTCCAAAACAAATTGTGCCTTTTGAAATCGAAAAACTGAAAGCTGAAGGCGCCGATGACATTCCTACGATTCGCGTTTCAAAAACAAAATTTGTGACGGTGAACTCGAAGGGTGAATCCGAAACGGTGACATCCAAAAATTAAATGATAAAGGGAGCTTCATGCTCCCTTTTTTTTACTTCCATAGACTTAACTAAAGCACCAACAACCTGTTCGCGCCTCATAGGGCTAAGGTGTGCTATCGGCAGTTTTTTTCCCACTTCATTTCAGTCATCAGGGACAATTCATTGAGTGTGGTTTCAGACACCTCTTGACCTTGAATCGCGGCAGAAAGCAGGTGTTGCCGCAAAACCAAACTGGCGCCGCTTTCGTACCCAGAAGACAGAGCTCCGAAAACAGGGACATGCCCACCTTGGTCGATAGAGATAAGACACGCGAAAGACCGTGTCGCCAGATCATAACTTCGTCGCGCCTGATGCGCCGCTGTCGCTCCATCTAAAGCTCCTTGAAGATAGGTCACGGGCACTGTCAGCGGAAAGTTTTCGCTACGAAAAACCTTAAAATTTTCGCTTTCTTGAAAACCCAGCGGTTGGCAATTTTCTTCACGCAGTTCGTTGCTGGATGCCAATCTCAAGCGGCCATCCTGAAAACGCGCTCGGAAACTCGCCCCAGGCGTATTCATACCCATCTCTTTGCACGCAAGCATATTCATCATAACTTGAGAAAAGCCAAATTCCTCATCTTGATTCTTTCTTGGACCAAACGACGGAATCAAAGCCTCTAAAGCCTCATCGCTGGATAAGACCCCATCCAAAAAATGAGTGAAGGCCTGCCACGGGCGATCCAAGTACATCATCATACGTCCCACGTCGGCAAACCAATACGCATTCTCAGGCTTTTGAGAGATCTGCAAAATGCGTTGCCGCGTTGAGAGAGGCAATGTCTCAAAAAAGTTCTGCAGCGCTGTCAGGCGATGAGGGTTATTAATCAAGGTCTCAGCGTCCGCCTGAGCCACCACACCTTCTAAAACGAGAGCGCGAAGATGTTCTGGGAACAGGAAACCATAGAGATGAGCCGGAACTGTGCCGTAAGAAACTCCGTAGACAGAAATCAGCGATTCGCCCAGAGCCTTGCGGATTTCGTCGATATCGCGAGCGGTGTTTCGCGAGTCATAAAAATCCCGACGCAGATACAATTCCTCTGTCGGTGGTCGGGAACAAGAATTCCCCCGTTGATCAAAGAAGACCACGTTCCAGTCCGGCAGATCTAGCTCGGAAGAATGCGAGGTATTACCGGGCCCCCCATCAACGTAAATTAATACAGGCTTCCCCGGCATCCACGGCTTACGTGTCCAAGTATAGAGTGAAAAAGAGCCCTGGGCCGCGTCCTGGTAACTGACCGGCACTGAAATCCAAACCGCTTGTTCGCGCCCTCGGCGATCATGGTATTTTGCACAGACTTCCTCCCCTGACAGATACGGAGTATCCGGCGCGGTCCAAGGAACCTTGGCTTGCACTTGGAAAGCGATCAGAAAAAGGAGCGCATACAGGGGCCACGTGAGTCTTGTCATAGAGGCCATATAACAAGATCCCGTTAAGAAAGAAATGAGTTGTTCGCCAAGTGCACACTCTTGTGAATTTTACCAAAATCAGAGATCATTGAGAGATGGGGGG
>NZ_JTEV01000030.1 GCF_000786105.1 Bdellovibrio sp. ArHS | reverse complement strand
CTGCTGACACTCAGGCGAACGCTTGATTTGTTTTTGTTGAGATCTCATTGATGACTGTTTTTTAAAAGCAGAATCTTTTTTTTCTGCATAAGACGACGGGCCTGCGAAAAGGAAGCTCATCACCATGAAGCTTCTAACTAGTATTTTAATATTCTCTACCATAATAAAGCTCCCGTCACAGGATCGACAACACCAAAGCCGCCGCGAACTTGACCGTTGATTGTTGTAAATGCCCCCAAAAGATAAAGACGATCATCAACCAATTTAATACTGCTTATGCCCCAGGCCCCATTCACATCCGCATTCCAAGGCAGTAAAGCGCCCGTCTCGGGATCAACGGCCGCGACGCCATTTCTGTAAGTACCGCCCACCTGGGTAAATGGGCCTGTCAGATAAATCGCAGAATCTGTCGAAGCCACAACATAGCGGCATCCTGAACAGCTGGAATTAAACTGTGTCACCCAAGAATTCAAAGTCGCCGAGCCAGTATCAAACGACGCCATATTCTTTCGCGGAACCCCGTCCACCATCGTAGCGTCGCTGTCGAAACTGATGTATATTTTAGATCCTTGCACCCAAACCTGCCTGATTTCTCCAGCATCCAATGCAGGATCGAACCCCGTGACCCCCGAGCCCATCGTGGCATCCAATGCCGCAACCCCATTTCTTGAAACCCCGCCAATGGTGGTAAAGGAGCCCACTACATACATCTGCGAAGCCGCCAAAGTCATTTGGGCAATCTCACCATCCGGATCGGGGTTCCAGGACAAGACGGCTCCGGTGGTCGCGTCAACAGACGCCAATAAGTTGCGCGAACTCCCACCCATACTGGTGAACCATCCACTCACATAGACAGTTGATCCGGAAACCAACATTGTTGCGGCCGGTCCATTGGGTGAAGGATCCCAAGCAGTGATACCTCCCCCAACAAGATTAATTCCTGCTAAGGTGTAGCGGTTTTCTCCGCCTATCGTATTAAAACCACCCAGAACATAAAGCGTATTTCCCTGACGTTCCATTTGCCAAATATCTCCGTTTGGATTCGGATCCCACGCCGTCACCTTTCCAGAGACTCCATCTAAGGCCACAAGATTACTTCTGGCGGTTCCACCCACGGCATCAAAATATCCTCCGACAAATATTTTAGAGCTAAGAACTTCGACATCGGTGATCCAGAAGTAATCGCCCACTTTATAAAAATCGGGCGCGCTCCAGGTTGTGAGCAATCCTGTCGAGGACTCGATGACGGCCAGTCCACTGCGTGAAAGTCCGGACCCGATGACGGTGAATTCCCCGCCCACGTATACAGACGAACCCGAGGCCGCAATACACGCAATGTCCCGGTCCGCAGGTTTGGGATTCCAGGATGTCGCAAGTCCCGTGGTCGCGTCGATCGCAGCTATTTTACTTCTGGAAGCACCACCAATGCTGGTGAAATACCCAATCACATAAATCGTTGAGCCAGAGACAGCAAATGCCGAGATTCCATCATTTGGGTTTGGGTCCCAGTCCGTGGCAACACCCGTGGTGACATCCAAAGCTGCTAGATTATTTCTTGAAGCTCCACCGATGACCGAGAAATATCCACTGACATAAATTGTGGAACCAGAAACTGAAATTTCGGTAATGGGACCACTAGGCGCTGGATTCCACGAAGTGGCAAGACCCGTCGTCGTATCCAGAGCGGCTAACAGCGGTCGCAAAACACCACCAATAGTAGAAAAATTTCCGCCCACATAAACTGTCGAACCAGAGACGGTGATGACATCCACTGTCGTCCCATCAGGATTGGGATTCCAAGCTGTCGCCACGGCCGTCGTCGCATTTAAAGCGGCTATGTGATTTCGGGAAGCGCCACCAATGGCGTTAAACTGACCTCCGGCATAAACTGTCGAACCAGAAACTGCGATCGTTTCGATATTTCCATTGGGATCGGGAGTCCATGATGTTAGAGCTCCGGTGGCGCTATCAAGGGCGGCTAATCCGACCCTTGGATCCGATCCGGCAGTACTAAATTCTCCGCCAACATAGACTGTCGAACCCGAAACAGCGATAGAGTACACACCACCGTCCGCGTTCGGGTTCCAGGCTGTCGCAAGCCCCGTTGCCGTATCTAGTGCCGCCAGATATTCTCTTGCCGCACCACCGATGGAGGTAAAGTATCCTCCTACGTAAACTGTCGAACCAGAAACTGCCAGTGATAAAATTTCGCTGTTCGCATCTGGGTCCCAAGAAGTCGCCACGCCTGTAGTAACATCTAAAGCGGCTATTCTATTTCTTGCGGCCCCACCAATGCTGCTAAACCAACCGCCGACATAGACCGTTGAACCGGAAACCGCGATGGACGAAACACCGTCATTGGCATTTGGATTCCACGCGGTCGCCAAGGCCGTCGTCGCATTAAGGGCGGCTATATGATTTCGAGAACTGCCACCAATAGCCTCGAACCAACCACCGGCATAGACTGTGGATCCCGAAACGGCGATGGATAAAACGATCCCGTCAGCATCCGGATTCCACGATGTGGCAAGACCCGTCGTCGTATCCAAGGCGGCCATGTAATTTCTTGCAGCCCCACCCACTGTCGTAAACCATCCGCCCACATAGGCCGTTGCACCAGAAACCGCTATGGTATTGATCCAATCGTTGGACTCTGGGGCCCAGGAAGTTGCCACTCCGGTGACGGCACTTAATGAGGCAAGATTCGCTCTTGAAACACCCGCAATGGTTGTAAAGGCTCCACCGACATAAAGTGTACTGCCGCTGAGATAAAGCGCGTTCACGTACCCATTCACTCCAGGAGCAAACCCCTCATCCAGAGTTCCGTCGGCATGAAGATGAGCAAGCCCTCCTGCTAAATCGACATCTTGAAAGGAAGTAAAGTCTCCTCCGACAAACCACCCGCCATTGCCATCTGAGATGACGGCGTAGATATGTCCATTGAAGTCGCTCTTTTGAAACGAAGACTCCGGTCTGATATAGAAGCCATCACTCATACTCAAGGGCACGCCGCCATTCTGACTTTCTTTGTCGCCAACGCCTCCGACATAAAGGCGTCCCCCACCAAAAGCCAGTGCATATATTTGCCATCCACTAATTTTTGCAGGTGGCAAAAAAGACAGATCCAGTTGGCCATTGCCATTGATATGCGCCAACCCGTTACGAGGGATGCCACCGACGTGTTCAAATTCGCCGGCGATATACCATCCGCCCGCTCCGTCAGAGACGCTATGCCACACGGGCCCATCAACAGCCATCGTCGATGCATCGAATCCGCTGACGGGCGCTGCCGTCCCAGAATCCAACGAGACCCCCGACCCTGTGCAGGGACCCGCCGTAGAAAACCCGCCATACAACAGAGTTCTGTTGTCACTGAGCTTTAGAACATTCCCGACTTCCCCAGCAAAACACTCTGCTTTCATCCCGGGAATTGGCTGCCCCCACAAAATTCCTTTCTGTGAAAAAAAACCAAATGGCATCGACCCAGCGGCCTGACCAAAAATTTGTGGTGAAAAGAAAAGAGCACCGAGAATGCCGAAACAAAAAATGGCTTTGAAGAACGTGCCTTGCTTCATGTTGCTGCTCCTATTGGAATCCACTCATCCAAGAAATATAACAATCTAGGTTGGCGCCATCTTGCACAGTTAAAATGGTATAGGTGCTACGAGCGCCGGCTTCGGTGGCGCCATTGGCAGGATTGAAATAGGAATTTGTACATCCTGAAAAAGTGTAGGTGCGCGACGTGGTGTCGGATATAACCAAAGTATAAGTTCCGCCATCCACGATGTTGTCTAACGTGATAACGTCACCGCCGACGGATTTTAAAAGATGATTATTTGCCAAAGTTAGATTTACGATAGATCCGGAATTAATAATATTCGTGCGCGAAACGACAGCTCCACCGACCACGTCTAATTTCACCTGTGGTGTGGTCGTACCAAGACCAATGCGGCCCCCTTCTGGAGCCGTGGTAAGTGTGAATTGATCTAAATTTCCGTTTGTACCCATCTGAATCGAACCCGCCACCTGGCGATTTACCATGCGAAAATCATTGCCGTTGTACCCCATAATAAAACCGTCATTTTGGGTCGCGCCCGTGGTAGTGGTCGTTATCTGAACATCCCCCTCGTGAACCTGAAGCTTATTTGTGGGGTTGGAAAGACCAATGCCCACCTGTCCCGCGCTGTAGTATATATCACTTCCCGCAGTCACCCATTGCGATCCAGTCGGGATCGTGGAGGTACAAATAACACCATTGCCAGTCGAGTCCGCGGTACACATCTTATTCGCGACCAATCCGCCGGTACCAAGTAGTGGAATATTTCCCGCGGCATTTCCCGTATTCACTGTCGCAGAGGTTCCCAAACCTAAGTTCGTTCGAGCCGCCGCCGCTGTTGTCGCACCGGTACCACCATTGGCAATCGCCAAAGTTCCAGTGAGGTCCGTTGCCGCATTAACTGCCGCATTCACCCAGGCACTTCCGCTATAGCGAAGCACCTGCCCCGTTGCAGGCGACGTCACCGTGGCCGACAATTTTGTATCGAGTTGTGTTTGCACGGACGAAGTCACTCCTGACAAATAGCCCAGCTCTGTGTGGCTGACAGAAGATGCAGTCGGAATACCATTACCGTCAGAAATCAAAGCTTTGTTCGCCGTGATCGCGGCCGCTTCAATGATGGCTCCGCCACTGGAGGCCATGATACGATTGTTAATCAACGTCGCAGAGGAATTCGTTCCACCATGCGCGATGGGAAGAACACCCGTGATATTCGAAGCCGCAATATTCGGAAGCATTGTCGAAGCCAACTTACCACTGGCATCCAGTTTGGCGATCTTATTGGCGTCACCCGCGCCACCCGCTGTGCCCGAATTCAAAGTCAGAATAGGACTCGTGGAACCGCTCACAGAAATGTCTGCATTGGCGGAAGAAACGGACAACACGCCAGCGCCGGATTCGCCTGCGGTGAACCATTCCCACTGGCCGGAAGTGTTGTTCCAACGCAACGACTGACCGTTCTGACCCGAGCTTGGCACGGTCCCCACAGAGGGAACATTCTTCGCCGCATTTAAAATTTTATTTCCGTTCATGTCGATATCACCCGACATCTGGCCACCAGCTAGTGGCAGCTTCGTCGCATCCGAGGTGCTGATCGTTTGCCATGTCCCATCACCGCGAAGATATTTGGTGTTATCCGCAGTACCTGTTCCTAAACGGGCAACCGCCAAAGTTCCGGTTGTTACTTTTGCAGCATCCAAACCGTTGATAGCCTGACAAGTGAAAGAATCCGTCAATGAAGACCAATTCAAAGTCTCATTCGCGCTACAACTGGAAACACTGAACGCACTGCCGACAGTTCCCGCCACACCCGCAAGATCCGCGAGCTTCAAAGCCGCCGGAGTCCAATCGCCCCCATCATAACGAAGGACTTGCCCGGCAGTTGTGGCAGTCGCACTCACGGTCTGTCCTTTGATTTTATTCACCGCTGGATTTGGATAGGTTCCACCAAGGTCTCCACCAGCCGAACCGCCAGGCACCGTACCAGTGATAGTCACATGGCCCGCGCTGGTTAAGCGTCCCTGGGCATCCACAGAAAATGTGGCCACTTGAGTCGCTGAACCATACGAGCCCGCACTCACCGCCGTGTTGGCCAAGTTCAAAGTCACGGCGCCACTAGCGCCCCCGCCACTAAGACCTGTGCCGGCGGTCACACCTGTGATCGTTCCGCCGGATCCACTGGCGGAGCTGATCAAATCCCAGGTCGCTCCATTGTATCGGTAAATTTTTTGCGAATCCGTTGCGACGAAAAGATCTCCGGTGGCACTTCCTGCGGGAGCTGCGCCCTCAAGGCCGGCGGTAATTTTGCCAACGCCGCCGCCATTCACAACACTGTCAGTAATTCCATAACCACCCAAGGTTGTGGGTTTACCCGTCGTGATTTTACTCCAATCCAGAGAGGGAATATCCGCAGCCACCAAGGATGCAGCCCCCGCCGTCACGCGGCCTTGTGCATCCGTCGTCACCTTATAGTAGGTTCCCGCGGTTCCGGTGTTTTTTAAAGTTAAAGCGCCGGTATTGCTAAGAGTGGCGTCCCCCGACATCGTCACGCCTGTGGCGATATTAGATCCGTTGCCGACAAAAATACTTCCATCATTCAAAGTGGAACTCAACGCGTCCGTAATACCATAACCGCTTAAGGTGGTCGGTTGACCGGAAAGATCTGCAAAGCCCAGAGTCGCATTCACCCAGTTGGAGCCATCATGACGAAGGACCTGTCCTGCCGATGGCGACGCCACAGTCGCCGACAACTTAGAGTTCAACTGCGTTTGCAAAGAAGAAGAGACTCCGGAAAGATAACCGAGCTCTGCATCAGACACTGCAGAGCTGGTGATCACACCACTCGAGTTTGAGACGAGAGCTTTATTCGCGGTCATCGTCGGCAGCATCGCTGAAGTCAAACGACCGTTGCCATCTAATTTTGCGATCTTATTGGCGTCCCCCGCCCCCCCTGAGGTGGCAGAGTTCAAAGTTAAAATAGGATTCGCCGAACCGCTGACACCTATATCTGTATTAGCAGAAGACACCGACAAAACACCGGCGCCGGATTCACCCGCCGTGAACCATTCCCACTCACCCGAAACATTGTTCCAACGTAAAGTCTGACCATTTTGCCCCGAGCTGGGAGCCGCTGCCACAAACGGAACGTTGGTGACATTCAAGATTTTATGCCCATTCATGTCGATGTCACCTGACATCTGGCCACCGCTTAAGGGAAGTTTTGTCGAGTCTGAGGTGTTTAAAGTCTGCCACGTTCCATCGCCGCGAAGATATTTTGTCGTATCTGCCGTTCCCGTTCCTAAACGAGCCGTCGCAAAAGTCCCACTTGTGACCTTCGCCGCATCCAAGCCGTTAATGGCCTGACAGGTGAAGGAATCCGTTAGTGAAGACCAATTTAAGGTTTCATGCGCACTACAACTTGAAACACTGAAAGCACTTCCGACAGTTCCGGCAACGCCGGCCAGATCCGAAAGTTTTAAAGCAGCCGGCGTCCAGCTTCCGCCATCAAAGCGCAGAACTTGCCCCGGTCCGCTGGCGGTTGCACTGATCGACTGCCCTTTGATTTTTTCCACGGTCGGAGATGGGTAGCTGCCTCCCAAATCTCCTCCGGCAGAACCGGTGGGAGTTCGAGCATCGGTAAAGCGCGAGTCATTGCCGGCGGCCACCGTATTGGCCGTGGTTCCCACATGGACTGTTAAAACAGGAGTGGTGCCCGCGTCTGTGACGGTCAAATAACTATTGGCGCTGCTCACATTGGTCACGGTGCCTCCGGAGGCCCCGCTAACGGCTACGCAAGACATGACACTGCCATTCCAGCTTAAATACTCTCCGCTATTACAGGTAGGAATGCCGATTTTTGTTAAGAAGTCAGAGGAAGAATAGGACCCCAGCTTTTGGGCAGAGATCGCATAACCCGCAAACGGCACCGAGCGAATCACGTTGTCTGGGGAAATCGTTCTCCATCCTTGCCCATCATAGAAATGCACACGCAGGACGCGTCCATCATCAGTTAACGGTGTGTAAGTTCCTGATCCCGTACTACAACTATAACTACCGCTGGAAGAAGAACATACGCCACAGGTGAATGGGTCGTTATTATTAAAAGCGGCTAAGGCCGTGGCCCCGGCACTTAAGGGATACTGAACAGTCCCCTTACCGATGGGAACATCGAAAACCCCTTTGGAGTTCACCATATTATAGCCGTAAACCTGCTCTTGAAAAATCACACAAGATCCCGTGGGATTTAGGATCTGAAAAACGAAGCTGACGTTTTCGTACTCTAAAGGCTGGCCATCCGACTTAATGATGCGGCCCTGATAAGTCAAATTGGTGGGCGTCGCCCATGCAAGTGAACCGAAAAGAACCGCGAGCACTGCAACTATTAGAACTTTTTTTGGGCTCATAATTCGACCTCTCACTAATACGTCCCCATAAATTCGAAAAATATCCACATACTGTTCGGAGAGTTATTTTGGTGGCTCAATCGATGCGAGGAAATATTCGCTCTGACGGTCCGTCAGAGCGGGGATTCATTGCGACCTTTTAAAAATTTTTTTAAACCGGGGTAGGACTATGGCGAGAAGTAAGGAATTTCTATGATGGCCCTTATATTATGCCGGCCGGCCAGGGCTTTGACGACTCCGCGAAGTGCCATGATGTTTTGTCCACGAACACCGATAAGATATCCAATACATTCTTTTGAACAGTCTACTCGATAGACGGTGGTCTTGGCGCCGATCTCGGCCTTCACAACGACGGAATCAGCCTGAATAACCATCCTTTTGATTAAATCTTCAAGGATGACACGAATCTCCTCGCGCACTTCCAGACTTCTTTCTTCGTCAGTGATCTGTGGTGCCTCTGATTGAGCTTTCGTCTTTCTGATGACAATCATGAATTCTCCCTCTTACCAAAATCGTAAGCTGATCAAGAATTCTGATTCAAACCATTTCGAAACCCGCGCTCGCCGACGAACCAAGTTCTGCTCTTTCACTTAGAAGAACAGGCCCAAAGATGGTTACCGCCTATTTCATTTCCAGTGTAAAGATTCGGCTGTTCTCATTGCTTTTCCCGGCATCGCAGGAAAGATATTGCTGCCAGTCACCGAAGATAAGATCTGAACACGTTGTCTCTTTCTGAGTCCAGACATAAATGCGAGTTCGACGTTGGCCTTCTTCATTTGTGACGGACACCTGATAGTTTCGTATTAAGGAACTGACCGAACCAACGACCGACCCGTCCTTATCAGCAATGTCGAACCCACCATAAACGGACAATGCGGAATACAGTTGTTCATTTTTATACTGCACCTGAACAAAATGTCCTTCAAGAAAAAGTCCCGACTGCAAAGTAACGGCGGTTGTGAATGAAGGTCTTCGACAAGAATCACCCGCAACGACTGTCGTAAGATTTCTGTCCTTATTGTATTTCAATTTCCAAGAGCATTCTTGTTTAAGGTCCCGCAAGACCTGGGCTTCCAGAAGGACGCCGTCGTCGGCCACAAAGGGTTGGTGCAAATCCACAAGCCAGCCTTGGTAATTATAGTAAGTAAAACCAATCTTGCTTAAGAAACTCAGATAACGTGCTAAATTATAGTCCTGAGGGTTTTCACTCATGATCACGCGAACCATGGGACGAATTAAATAGGAGTGCGCCCCCGGCAGACTGTCTAAAAGATTCTTGAATAAGACTTCGTGAATTAAAAGAGCGGCCTTTGAGTTCCCGTCAAACATCTTCCAGATTTGCGCATCGAAATCGTAGGTGTAGCTGTCATTGATGGGATCGCGACTTTGCACCGCAGCCTGGTTCAAAGCACATTCAACCGGAACTTTAACCGGGCCTTCATCGGAAATATTCGCAAGGGATTCCCCGCCCGCAGTCCAGCGAATATGATTCTTAAGGTATTCCAGCTCTCGCAGCCATTGGGCTGATCGTTGCGGATCTAGGAACTGCCAAGCCTTTAATAGTTCCTGAGTGCGTTCGAAAGGATCTGTTATGGATTCCAATTGAAAGGAGTGAACACCCCCGGCTTCGTCCAGATCCAAAAGAACAACGCGGTCGTCACACAAAAGTGCGTCACCACCATTGCCGACTTCATAGCCGGCGTTCGCGTGACTCGCAATCAAGAGAAAGAGACCGACCTTAACGACTGATTTTGATAAGTTGAATATTGAGATCATAAACTTCCGAGGCCTCCCCCTCCTCTAAAAATTTACTTAACTTTCTTCGGAACTGACGAATCATCTTTTTGGCTTCAGGAATTTTTTTAACGTCAATGGCCATCGTCATCGAGGTGATATCTCTTTCAGAGACAGAGGATTCAGTCAAAGATTCTATGGCTTTGGTAATTCTTTTTTTGTGAGACTCGCGGATGATTTCGGAAGGAATATCGGTGGGGGTGATGATGCTGGCGGATTTGGGAATCAACCGTCCCCCGTTTCGCGCCAAAAAACCCAGCTTTTCAAGATTTTCCAAGGCGGTTCCAATCACCTCCGAGGAGTAACCCAGGCGTTCGGCGATGCGCTCAACCCCCATCTCGGCCACCGTCGTTTTTAGCAGCGAAAGAATATAGAAGTAAACCGGATCGGAAATCAGTCTGAATTGTTCTAGATCCAAAGAAATCGTGTCCTCGCCGACGTATTCAGTTCGTTCGTTATAGGCTCGACTGACTTGAATGAAGAGTTCTTGTTGGTCCCGATCGACTCCCAGCTTGCTAGCCAGGGCTGCGGCCGCCTTATTCGAGATGCGCTGTCGGCCATTTAAAATATCAGACAGCCGTCCTGACGAAATCCCAAGTGACACCGCAAAAGCTCTCAGAGAGTAGCGATGATTCTTGCTCTTTCTTGCATGATAAACGGACTTAAGAAAATCAGCCGGAGTATCCATTCAATTCCACCCAACAGTTATTTCGCCGTTCAAAGATCCTACGCTAAAAAGCATATATAAAGCGCTCTTATCACGGCCAGAGCACTAGTTGCAAGAAATATGGGCATCGGTAGAATCCCCGGGAAAACGATTCCTTAGAAAAAACAAAAGGAAACCTTCCACCGCAAAATCAATCAGGGAAAGGCTTTGCTGGGAGGGGTAAAATTCGCAGTATATCGCGCGACACCTTTAGTGATTCTGAAATCGTCTAAGTAGCCCACGATACCGTAACCGGCCAAGCCGTCGTCTTTAGTTCCTATTACAGGAGACGTACCACCTGTTTGAGTGGCCGCAATTGTCGCCGTGGTCGAATCCTTGACTCCATTAACATAAAAACTCAATGTCGATCCGCTTCGAACAATAGCAACATGGCTCCAGGTATTGATGGCCACAGAAGTGGAAGTGGCTTTATAAGAGGTCCCATTAAAATATTCCAAACGGTAAACACCCCCAACATTCACCAAACCCATACAGTACATCGCCGCGGTTCCTCCGTTGGTTCTGGCGTCAAAAATTCCCCACGCGGTTTGCAGGACCGTCGGATAGACCCAGGTCTCAATAGTGAAATCTCCATTATATGTGAAATCCGCACTGGTGGGCAAAACCAGACGATGACCTTTCGCAAACAGTCCGCTGGCTGTGCCGTACTTCACTTGCGCTGTACTGGTGGTGGGAGATCCCGTCAGAGTGATCGTTTTGCCTTTGACATCAGTAAAGGTGGAGCCACCGTTGGCTCCATCCATGTGCAATCCCAACACGACACTTCCCGAATAGGGATCCTCTCCCTTGGTCGAATGAAAGACACGCATCTGCATGGGATTGGCTTCCACCACAGAATGACCACCCCAAGTCGCTCCTAAAAAAATCAAAACACAAAAGAGATCCCGCAAACATCTTCCTAGAACCAATTGCTCTTTCACGACATTCCTCTTTTAGTATTCCGTCCAAGAAATAAAGACATTCGATCCAACACGAAGAAAACTAAACGTGGCCATTTTTCCCGAGGTCACACTGCTGCCGGTCGCTGGAAACTTATAGGTATTCGTTCCATCGGTGAAGGTGCAGGTGCCACCATTGGTGCCCGTCATCACCAGTGTGTAAACGCCACCATCAAGCAGATTCTGCATGGTATAGGTCACCGCTGTGCCCCCGCCGCAATCACCGGAAGTATACTGAATATTACTGTTGTTCCAATTCACCGTCAGAGCATTGGCGGCCGGCGCACCGGCATTGGCCACCTGCGTGCGCATTTGCCCAACGACATCCAGCTTCGCTGTAGGATTCGTGGTTCCGATGCCGACATTGCCTCCAGGCATCAGCCTCATGATTTCTCTATCCGCGCCCCCGTCTCTGTTATTAAAGCGCATCGAAGACGAAAATGTACTTACAGAGGCATCTTCCGTCACAGCTTCAATACTCGACGTATAACCGCTCCATGAACTCCCCGAGGTGGCTAGCATAAATCCTAAGCGTGCTCCATATCCGACGGCCCCGGGCGTTTGCAGGTTTGCAACGCCAATTGCTGTCTTTATGCTACTTCCAGAATTGTTCACCGAGAGCCGATTAAAGCTATTGGCAGTCATACCAATTCCGACGTTACCCGTGCTGTAGGAAATATCACTTCCCGCCGTCACCCATTGAGATCCTGTCGGGATGCTGGAGGTACAAATAACTCCACTGCCGGCTCCATCCGCCGTACACATTTTATTGGCGCTCAGACCACCTGTACCCAACACAGGAATATTCCCCGCCGCACTTCCAGTGTTCACAGTCGCTGCTGTTCCTAACTCTAAGTTCGTTCGTGCCGCGGCTGCCGTCGTGGCACCAGTTCCGCCTTTAGCTATGGAAATTGTCGGTAAATCGGCAGAAGCAATCGTTCTGAATGTGGGGGCTCCGGTGGTTCCATCTGGTGCCGCCAAAAAAGTATTCGCCGCTTGCGAAGCCAGACTCGCCGTCAACGTCCCACTGTTTGTGACCGGAGAATTCGTCACAGAAAATATACTGGGAAGGCTAAGTCCCACGCTTGTCACCGTGCCGCCACTGGGTAAATCGCCCCAGGTGCCATCACCGTACAAAACCTTCGTGTTGTTCGCCGTTCCTGATCCCAATTGAGCGACGGGCACCCGTGAATTTGCATTTAAGGAGGCAATGCCATTTGCCGCGGCTTTTTGTGCTGTGATCCGCGCATCCACATCCGCATTGAAGTTCGCAATATCTGAACTTACCAAACTAGCACAACCAAAACCCGTCGTCCCCGTCCACTTCAGAACATGACCGACGGTGGTACAATAAAAATCATTGATGGTCGTTCCCGTCGTTGCATCCGTGGCCAACAATCTATTCGTTCCCGCCGACCCGGGTGAAGCAACAACTTTTGCAAGAGACGCTACGGCCCCGTCGGCAATCTTCGACGAAGTCACAGCATTATTGGCAATTGTTGTGGTCACAGAGCCACTGGAAAATCCCGACGACGTCACGTCCCCGGTCAAAGCCATGATATAGTTTCCTGCGGCTTGTTTGGAATTGAATGTCGTCCAATCGGCGGAGGACAAATATCCATTGGCAGAACTGGTCGCCTTCGGAAGATCCAAGGTCGGAGCCGCTGAAGTGCCGCCCACGACAAGAGGATTTCCTGCGGTTGCCGCGGCAGACACCGAGGTCACAGTCCCTGAGTTGATGGATTCCCAACTGGGAGCAACGCCAGGGCCATTGCTTTTTAAATAGTATCCATTTGTTCCCGCAGCCAACTTAGACAAGGAAGTCGGGGAAGAAGCGTAAAGCAGATCACCAATCGCATAGCTGGTTTGCCCCGTGCCTCCGTTAGCAACACCTATAGTTCCTGTGATGTTCGAAGCGGCAATGCTTGGAAGCATGCCTGAACTTATTTTTCCACTGCCATCTAGCTTGGCAATTTTGTTCGCATCACCGGCTCCGCCCGAGGTGCCAGAATTCAAAGTTAAAATCGGATTCGTTGTGCCACTTATAGAAATGTCGGAATTCGCCGATGACACGGATAAAACACCCGCACCGGACTCGCCGGCTGTGAACCATTCCCACTGAGACGAGGTATTGTTCCAGCGCAGTGATTGACCGTTCTGCCCTGAGCTTGGTGCCGCAGCCACGAAAGGAATGTTCGTGACATTGACGATCTTATTCCCGTTCATATCGATAGCGCCCGACATTTGCCCACCCCCAAGAGGGAGCTTCGTCGCATCAGAAGTGCTCAACGTCTGCCACGTTCCATCGCCGCGCAGATACTTGGTATTATCCGCCGTGCCGGTGCCGAGTCTTGCCGTATCAAAAGTTCCACTGGTTATCTTGGCCGCATCCAAAGAAGGAATATCTGCACTACTCAGCGCTGCACAACCAAACCCTGTCGTTCCCGTCCACTTCAGAATATGACCTACGGTGGAACAATAGAAATCCATGACAGTTGTGCCTGTCGTGGTGTCCGTCGCAATCAATCTGTTCGTCCCGGCAGAACCAGGACTGGAAATGATTTTAGTCACTTGCCCTACGGCACCGTCGGCAATTTTACTAGAAGTCACAGCATTATTCGTGATGGAAGCTGTCACGGATCCCGCGGAATAACCACTGGATGTCACATCACCATTGAGCGAAGTAATGTAACTTCCCGCGACCTGTTTACTATTGAAGGTCGTCCAATCCGCAGAAGACAAATATCCATTCGTCGTACCGTTGGCCACAGGAATATCCAGAGTCGGTGCTGTCGCCGTACCTCCAATGATAAGCGGATTCCCCGCTGTTCCCGCCGCCGTGACACTGGCGACGGAACCTGAATTTGGAGAAATCCACTCTAACACACCATTACTGTCCTTCGCTGCAAGCACCTGTCCTGCAGTCCCTTTATTTTCGGGAAGTGTTAAAATATAACTAGTACCACCCGCGCCCGCGATATCACTGGGGGCCTGAACGCCAATAGAACCCGGGCCACTTCCCGAATGATCATAAAGAAAAATTCTTTTTGCGGTAATATCCTTCGTTGTCTGAATATTACCACCGATCAGGGCATCGCCTGTGGTTGTTAGCTGCTGTCCGCTTAAACTTCCCGTGGTGGCAATAGCGCCGGAGGTGTTAATACTGGCCGTACTCGATAAGGCAGAAGCCGTCACATTGGAAAGCTGCGAACCATCCAACACGGGCAATTTTCCACCGCCATCCAACTGTACAATCTGATTCGCACCGGTTCCCACATCGACGGCCAGGGTTCCTGAAACGGTGATAGGGTTTCCAGAACTTGTCACGTTCTTTAATCCAGTTCCTGCCGTCACACTTGTGACAGTCCCGCCGTTGGCTCCATTCACGGAAGCACAGATCAGATTTCCATTTCCATCGTCCTTTAAGAATGAGTTCGCCGTACACGTCGGAAGATCCGCTTTGGCGAAAGGCTTAACCATCGGATCTGTCTCAGTGTAACTCGTCAACGGAGTTACACCAGTCCATCCGCCGTTCCATCCCAAAACCTGCCCATTTGCCAGAACCGGAACTGCGACCCCACCCAGTTCCCCCGCCTTTTCAAAGTGTGAGGAACTTCCATTGAGTAAGTTCAAAAGTTCAGTGAAGTTGGCGGTACTTAAAGGGGTGGCTGTGCCACTGCTAAGACGAAGCACGGAACTCGCCGGAGTACCACCCA
Source organism: Bdellovibrio sp. ArHS (assembly GCF_000786105.1). Taxonomy (NCBI): domain Bacteria; kingdom Pseudomonadati; phylum Bdellovibrionota; class Bdellovibrionia; order Bdellovibrionales; family Pseudobdellovibrionaceae; genus Bdellovibrio; species Bdellovibrio sp. ArHS. Next base: position 33,185 of record NZ_JTEV01000030.1, on the reverse strand, counting down.
CATTCTGTGTGTCATAGGAGTTGACCGCTAAGGGCACAAAATTGATATCCATAAGTGGCAGAACCTGCGCCGGCCCACTATCCACAGAAAAAGAGACGTAAAGCTGACGTTGATCCAACGCATTTGGTGTATAAGACGTCCCACTATGACAGATCAATTTTGGAGTGTTGACCGTATTGAAGGTGTAAGAACCGTCGTTTGAAAAGACTTTCTCCATAACAATGCCCGGGTCGGTCGCAGTTCTGGCTCCGAAACCATCGCCGATAGGAATCACGAAAACACCGTCACTGCCGCTCATGGACAGTGTTCGAGATTCCTCATAAAGAAGACATTTGTCAGGGTTGGGACTATAAATTCTGACCGTAAATGTGACGTTGGAACTTTCCACAGGTCTTCCCGCGGCATCCACAATTCGACCATGGTAGGTAATCACCGCTCCCGCCCAGGAAGACATCGGAAGAAACAATAGACCCAACAGAAACAGTAAGTATTGTTTAATCATGAATGCTTACTCCCTGAATAAGGTGGATTGAACACTGGTTCGAACGTGATAGCCTTGCGAGGTTTGCACCTCTGAGGGCCCTTTGTAATAACTGACGGAAGACTGAACTCGGTATCCCGAAGACGTCACCACTCCCTGCTGACTGACGGGAACGACTTCCTTATTGCCAGATACTTTTTGCGGAATCACGACTTCCTCATGACTTATAAGATCCACAATGCTGGCCTGCATAGAGCACGAGGATAAGATGAACGCTGTGAAAAATGCCGACAGCATCTTCCACGCCGTTCTATTTTCACTTTTGTTTGCTCGCTTTTGAAACACGTCCATAAACTTCCTTATTAAAAACGAACTCCATTCACAAAGACGCTATCGGTACCCTTGTTCTCTTTTTTGAACAAGAACGAGCGCATGGCCGCATAATTTGCTCTAGAGTGAGTCAGAGCGACTGGACCTTACACTCTTGAAATTCCGATGAAATCTGACTCGACAGAGTGCCACTCACGATGCACGCGAAAATACCGATAAGGACGAGAATGAAATTCCTGACTCTAGTTCTCTGTTCTATTGCAATTCTTGGCTGCCAGCATCTGACGAGCCGTCAGCCTGCTTCGGACGCCCTGATACGGCCAAAGTGGGGCTCAGAGAATTTAAACCGGTTATCAGACCGGGCGATGTTGATCGTTGTGCATGCCTCGACCCAGTTCGATGAAAAGAAATCTGCCGCCGCAGGCATTGACGAACTGGTTCAAGAATTCAAAACGACAGGACGCCCCGTCGTCTATTTGGTCAGTGAGCCCAGCCCTCTCGGTTCGGACCACTGGTACACCGCTGATCGCTCGCCTGATTTTGAAGTTTTTTCTGAGGGCGGTGAACACAATCTTCCCGTGAGCGCCGACGAGGTTACTATCGTCGGTGGATTCTTTGGCAGTACCGACACCATGAATGGCTGTCATGCACTGGCGATAAAAGATGCGATTCGCATGCACTTCGAGTTTTCGTCGAAACCATTCACCGTGCATCTGCCGATGTCGGCGATTTACTTTTATTCGGAATGGGAAGAATTTCGGCGAGAGCTTCTTGAAACCGGAAGCATGGATCTAAGCAAGATTGAAATAGAAAAATATCCTTTTGCGTCTTTATTCTTTTTAAGAGAAGGAAACAACGGCGCTGGCGACGATGGTTATGAACAAAACTTCGCCCATCAATATTCGGGGAAAGCGAATCAGACGTATCGCCCCGGCGAAGATGTGAATCGGCAAAAATACCAATTCAACTTTTCTATCAACAATCGACTCATCGAATCCCTTCCGGGGCCAGGCGAAAGAGTCGTGAATATAAATCTGATACCACGCTAACAAAGCCTCTGCCAAAATGTCTCAACGTTACGACATTCTGTCGCACGATGAAAATGCCGAGCCTCTATTTTGCTTCTTTCATGGCTCACAATTTGCTTTTACAGACAGTAAGGAGTCAAAAATGCAAAAAGCACTCATTGTGGCGACCGCGTTTCTAATTCTGGCAGGTTGTCAGACCATGACCTATGACAATGAACAAGCCCTGGATAGAAAAATTCAGGACGAGCAGCAAGCCAATACACCAGAAGATATTGTTCAGCGCGCTGCGGATGTGTTCTCTTCCGCTCCCGGTTTAACCGATGAGCAAAGACAAAAATTGAAAACTCTTTATTTACGAACATACGCGCAATCTTGGCAAATTCGGAAAGAAATCGGACAAATGAAATCCCTTCTATTCAAAGAAGCTGCCGTCAATAAGTTCAGTTCTCCTGATATCAATGAACTCACTCAACGCATCGTTGCCGCCGACAATCGACGCCTGAATATTATGTTTTCAGCCCTTGAGGAATTGCAAAGCATAGTGGGGTACGGCGAAGATAAAAAAAATCTATATGAAAAGCTGCGTAATTATGAAATTCCGGGAAATACGCTGCGCTAGGAGTCGGGATGAGTATCTATCACAGTCACTTAAAAGTTCTATCGCACTCGGACTGTCTTCGCCTGCTTCAGGATGCCAGCTTTGGTCATCTTGGTTTCCATTGGAAAGGAAAAATGGTGATTCTTCCCACCAACATTCATTTCCAGGATGCGCCCTCCTCGACGGAAGAAACACAGATGTAAGAGGCCGTCTGCAAAAGTCCACCAGCTTTTTTCAAAACCTGAGAAACTGTTGTCACCCGACTTCCCGTCATAATTCGAAACTCATCGAGATTGGGTTTGATCAGCAACAATCCAGAGGCCCTTATTTCCTTCAGGATCAGCCCCGGACAATCAACCACGACATCCATCTTCTGCTGTTGGGCCCGCTGAATGAGTCGATTCAAATCCTGAACTTGAAAATGAGGCGGCAATGAACCGCCCACCACCAACGTCTTAGCGCCGCGATGCTTTGAAACTATTTTCATCAGTTCCCGGATCTCAGTGTTTTTTATTTCGGGACCGGCAAAGCTGAAGCGGGTTTGTCGATGATCACTTTTATTCGCGATCGTCACATTAATCCTGGTCGAAGCTTCTGTTTTTATGAACTGCTGTTGCACGCCTTCCAGCTCTAATAATTTTTGCACTTCCTCCCCGATACTTCCCCCTAAAAATCCCGACGCCAGAACCGGGACCTGCAAACGGTGAAGAATGCGCGCCACGTTGATGGCGCTTCCTCCCGGTGATCTTTTTTCTCCGTGAACGTAGGTTTTCTCGTTCACATTGATTTTTCTGACAAATCCACTGATATCCAACGCGGGATTGGGAGTGATGGTAAGAATTGCTTCCTTCATAGTCTTACTCATCTTGAATGACTGCCTTAGCGGACAAATGGGCGCCAACAACCTTTTGCAGCTCGAAGAGGCCGTTATAGACTTTCTTAAGAAAAGACTTGTCATGCTCAATAAAAATAAAATTGCTATGCTGAGACCAAAGCGCGCGCAACTTTTGATTCAGTTCAATAGCAAGCTCCAAAGATTCGATGCGAATCGGATTTCCGCCTTCAATGGAAATTCCCCCGACTGCGGCCGTCTCAAAAAATAGAACCGCATCATAACGGGCTAGTTCTTTTTCAAAGGTCGTTCCTAACGCATCAAAAAAGTCTGCGGGTTCTCCGGGCCAGTAAGCCGCGCCATCAATAGTCCCGCGGTCACACAGAAGAAGGCGATGTTCATATTCGACGGCTTGGGCGTCTTCCAGGCAGACTTGAATTTGGTAAATGGCCTTTTGTGCGACTTTCTTCACCTCGGAACGGACAGAGCGAGGAAAACCACCCGAATACAAAAGAGTGGCGGACTCGGGAACCACAACAACCTTGTCACCGATTTCTCGGCGGTACAAATCCACGGCCGTGGTTTTCCCACCGCCAGGTCCTCCCGTTAAAACGATTCGAAAGTCCTTTCTTGGCATATCCGCCTCCAAGACCATTATTGTCCAAATCGAAAAAACTCCGGACACAAAAGCCACTGAAAATGTGAAGAAGCATGTTGCGGGGAATGCCGATTGAGGGAACATACTCGCAGGAGGTTTTCGTGAAGGCCCTGATTTTACACAAGCATACGAAGATAGAGCAAAGTCCGCTTGCCCTGATTGAAACGGCCATTCCGCAACCCTCTGTGGGTGAAGTTCTTATCAAGGTGATCTGTTGCGCTGTTTGTAGAACCGATCTTCATGTCATAGAAGGTGATCTTGCCTCGTCGACAATGCCCATTATTCCGGGACACCAAGTTGTGGGAGTCGTGCACCAACTGGGGCCTGGTTGCGATAGTCTGAAAGTCGGCGATCGCGTCGGTGTGGCTTGGCTCGGGCGAACTTGTGGTCAATGCTCGTACTGTCGCGAAGACAAAGAAAATCTTTGTCTTCGTCCTCAATTCACCGGATATGAACTTCAGGGGGGCTATGCCGAGTACATGGTGGCGGCAGAGAAATTCGTATATCCTCTACCCGCAAATCTCGACGCCGTTCACGTGGCCCCCCTCTTGTGTGCGGGCATTGTGGGATACCGGGCGTTAAAGCGCAGCAACTTCCAACCCGGCCAACATCTTCTAATTCTTGGCTTTGGGTCTTCGGCTCATCTTATGTTGCAGTTGGCTCTCGCACTCGGAGGCCGCGTCTCTGTCGTCACCCGCGCTCTTAGTCATCAGAAACTGGCTTTGGAATTAGGAGCTTCCCGGGCGGGGTCCACGGTTGCCGATCTTCCTGAGGCGGCAGAAAGCGCCCTTCTTTTTGCACCTGCGGGAGATTTAGTACCAGACAGTTTATCAGCTCTAAAACGCGGGGGACTCTGGCTGTTGCGGGAATTCATCTTTCCGAAATTCCGCAACTCGATTACGAAAAACATCTTTTTTATGAACGGGATTTAAGGTCCGTCACCGCCAATACACGAAAAGATGGCGTCGAGTTTCTACAGCTCGCTTTTACCCATAAGATCATTCCGCAAGTGACCGTCTATGACTTCACTGATGCCAACCAAGCTCTTCTTGATTTGAAGCTTGACCGCATCAACGGCACGGCCGTTCTCCGCGTGGAGGACTCGTCGTCATAAACTATTGCGCCGTCCAGCCACCATCCACGGCCAGGGCATGACCAGTTACAAACGAAGCCTGATCGGAACAAAGCCACAAAACAGCCATGGCGATTTCATCGGGCGTTCCGAGTCTTCCCAGTGGCGTTGCCTTTTGCAATTCCTGCAAAGCCTGCGGGTTGTTTTGGGCAAAGCGATCCACCATCGGCGTGCGAATGACCCCGGGGCAAACCGCATTGATCCTGATATTTTGTGGTGCGTATTCTAAAGAGGCACTTTTAGTCAGACCGATCACGCCATGTTTGCTGGCCACATAGGGCGACGAGGCTTTAAATCCCACAAGGCCCGCAACGGACGCGCAATTTACAATCGCCCCCGCGCCATTTTTGAGCATACTGGAAATTTCGTATTTCATGCACAACCAGACACTGCGAAGATTGGTGGCGATGACACGTTCCCAATTGGCATCGGAAACCTCTGCCAACAAAGCCGAGTCGCCTTCTATACCGGCATTGTTGAAGGCGCAACTAAGCCCGCCCATATGCCTTTCGACGTGTTCCAACATCGACTGTATGGAAGAGGGATGCGAAACATCACAAGGAAAAAAAGTGGCGTCTCCGCCATTGGCAAGAATGGATTTGACCGTCTCAATGCCGCTTTGTTCATTCACGTCTGACACCGCCACCCAAGCCCCCTCCTGCGCAAAGGCTAAGGCCGTCGCCCGACCAATTCCTGAACCAGCTCCCGTCACCAGAACGACTTTGCCGGAATAGTTATACGCAAGGCTGGACATGTCTCCTCCCCGTTTCCCGAATAAGTTTCCATTATTAAAAATGGTTCAACTCGTCGTTTTAGGGAACTGAATTAAGAAGACGATGCCAACGACCATGTTGCATATTTTCAAAGAAAAATGTCCTAACAGGTCAGCCCTGGGCCCTCATCCGCACAACTTTTTCCTTCGGGAAATTCCGGGTGTATCTTTTTGTGAGGTTGCAGGTCAGGTTTGTGTCTGCAAGATGTTTGCGGAATCATTTCCAAACCCTGACGCAACTTCGTTTCACTTTGGTAGCCCACGGAATGTGCCAACTCTTTGCCATCCGGAGATACCAGACTGATTGTAGGAACCGCGCGAACGTTGAACAAATCCGCAATTCTTTGATTTTCGGGACGGCCCACATTCACGCGGACAATTTGCACATTCTGCGAATTGCATTCCGCTTCAACGGCGGGAAGATAAGCCTCCATTGCATGACAAATAGGACAGGTGTCGGTGTGAAAGAACAGAAGTTTGTGCGGGGCCAAGCGCGGGCTGTTTAAAGTCACGACGTCTCCGGTAGAGGTCACAAACTCGATCTCGGTCACCGCTTTTTCAGATTCAAAAATCGCTGGTAAATTACTTTGCGTCAAAATCAAGACACCCAAGATCATCAAGCCATATCCCGTCGCCTCTTCGATTTTGGGAAGGTGCTTGCGCAAAGCTTTTAACTTTGCCGCAACCATTTCTCCCCCAAAAGCGAGGGCGATAAAAGGTGCCACCACACCGGCTCCAAACGTTAGCATCATTAAGGCGCTTTCCGTGAGCGATCTATCTTGAGTCGCCACGTAAGCAAGCACACCCCCAAGAATAGGTCCCACACAGGGCGTCCACGCTAAACCGAATGTGGCGCCAAAGACAAAGCCATGAAGAGATTGAGGAAAGTACTTCTTTAAATCCGGCAAAAAAGCAGAACGCGACATCCAGGAAAAAATTTTGGATTGATCACTGTTCTTCAAGACCAAGCCCGACATCTTTAAACCGTACAGCAAAAGAATTATTCCCGAAATCGTCAAAAGATAAACTTTGGATTCACCCAAAAAATCTGTCACGAAGGGCAGGCTTAAACCCATCAAAGTGAACGTCAAAAGAAAGCCAAAGGCAAAAAGCAATGTCGCGCGCACCCGCGCATACTTCGAGGAACCTTCCGTCATGATATAGTTCGCCGCGACCACTGGGACCATGGGCAGCACACAAGGAGAAATAAAGGTTCCAAGTCCTGCGACAAAAAGTCCTAACCAGGTGAGGGTCATATTTTATCTCCTTGAATTAATTGAAGCTGGAAAGGACTTTCGCGAAAGCGAAATGCTTTGTAGCCCCGGCTACGCAAATGACGAACAGCTTCGCTCGCTAAAGAACAGTATCGTCCGCGACAATAGACATAAATCGGCTTCGACTTTAATAATCCCAGATTCTGATAGTTTTTTATATCAACAAGATCCTCGGCAGGAATAGCTAAGGCCCCGGGGACTTTGGTCATCGCCGATTCTTTAGAAGACCGCGCATCGACCAAAACAGCTTTTCGCTTTGCCACCAACTTGAAAACTTCCGCAGGCGTTTCCCCAGCAAGAAGCTCTGCGTCCGTCAAAAGGCGTTCCTTATTGCTTAGTTCCTCGTCGACCTCCTGGGCAAGATCCTGAAAACCTTCCCACAGTCGAAGAACCTGAGAACTGCCAATACTGTAAATGCGGCTTAATCCCCGCCGTTCGCAGCGGACGATCTTCATTCGCGCCAATCTTTGCAAATGCTGTGAAACATTGGCGACGGACTCGCCAGTTTCGTGGGCCAGTTCTTCGACGCTGCACTCACCTTGAGCTAAAATCTGCACGATTTTTAGTCGCGCCGGTGACGCAAATGCCGATACAACCTGACTGATAGTCTCGTAAATCTCTTTACGAACTTCTTTCGCTTGGGCGGACGACTTGAGAAAAACTGCATGTTTTGACATATATTCAAGTATTCAATAGAGTTCTTGAATAGTCAAGAGCGCTGCTTCTAACTGAAAAGGCTTTGTAAACTCAGTGACTTAGCTTGACGATCGCTGCTTCTTCGCGACAGATAGAAGAAAGGCGTTTTCACCTTTCTTATCGGTCCTGGCTTTCTTCCGAACCTTCTTGGGCGGCAATTCACTGGATTTTTCGGATCGCGAAAGTTCAGACTGTTTCACGGCGAGACCCAGCAAGGGATTGCCCCGCGCGATCTCACGTATCAGTAACTTCACTTCTTCTTCGAAGTTTTCGGACTCGGCGGGAATATAAAGCCAGTCCTTATTGGCCGGATGATTCTCCAAAAACAGATACTTAAGAAAGAAGGCGTTCTGGGCTTTTTTTTCAACAGGAATAATGCAGCCATTCCAAAGTTCAAAGGGATAACGGACGCCCTTATGCTCATAAAGTCCCCGTCGTTCAACCAAAATAAGGACTAGCTTCATATCCAAGTAGTAAGCCATCCCACCCTGCTTCGGCATACAGTCGTAGCCTGGCGGCAAAAGTTCTTCGATCCACATAAGATTGTCGATTGGTGGTTTCATGCGACGGCCCGATTAAGACCGACGATTTTTCCTTCGTCGGTCAGTTCTAGATCACTTTCGGACAAGTTACTGACCAAGAAGTGACTGACATACTTATTTCACGAAAAACTCATGACGGCAACAAAGCCATGCGGGACTTCACCCGACCGGCTTCCAATTCTTCCAACCAGTGGTTGACGTCTTTCATGGGGGCTGTCTCGACTTGTGGTTTGATTTTTCCCTCGGCAATCAATTGGAAAATTTCGTGCATTTCTTGATGTGTTCCCCAGAAAGCCCCTTGCACACGGACCTGATAAGTGATCATGGGGGCTGTCAGCACCGGGACCTGCGCCGAGCCCAATCCAACCAAAACAATGGTTCCTCCGGGACGGACATAGGTTTGTGCTTGGGTAAAAGTAGAATCCCTTCCCACAAAATCAACGACGACGTCGAACGAAGCTGGTTTTAGCTTATTGTCCATCTCTTTTGAATTCACGACTTCACTGGCGCCAAATTCTTTGGCCAGATCCAGTGCCGAAGATTTTAAATCAGTCGCCGTGACTTTTGCACCCAAGGCAACAGCCACTTGCACGCCGTTCATCCCTAGACCGCCAAGACCGATAACCAATACTTTGGAGTTGGTCTTCACTTCGCCCAAAGATTTTATTGCGTGATAAGGTGTTAAAACGGCATCCGTGGCGACCGCCGCGATCTCAGGTGAAATACCCGGAGGCACCTCAACGATATTTCTTGCAGGCACGACCAAATAGTCTGCATAAGCGCCGTCTTGACCTAAGCCAACAAATGTTCGCCCCGGTCCGTTACACAGGTTATCAAATCCTGTGCGACAGTAGGTGCAATCACCACATGGATTCGGGCCATGAACGGCATAAAGAACGCCCGTTTTAATTTCGGAAGTCACGTCACTTCCTTTCTCGACGACTTCGCCACAGGCCTCGTGCCCCATAGTGAAAGAGTTAGGAAAAGGAACTTCCCCGGCCAGGACATGCAAGTCAGAATGACAAATCCCTGCCGCCCGAATCTTTAAAAGCACATCTCGGGGGCCTGGTTTAGGCTTTGGAACATCCGTGAGTAAAAGTTTTTTTTCGCCAGGAACATAACGGGCTGCAAACATGAGAGTCCTCCTCAGTGAGGACTCTAATTTAGCTCTCAAAACCGAAAACCAAAAGCTGTGCAAAACAGAATGTTAAAATACTAGTCGTATGTGTGGGCCTTTTATAGATAAGGTGTTCGATAGCGACTGTCCACTTCTGTGACAGAAAGCGTTTGGCATTGGCCGGCGCGATCTTCGATTTTGACCTCGTAGTCAATTTGCCAAGTATCTCCGTCTTCATTACTGTCGGCAATAGTGACTTTATAAAGAAAAGGATTGTTCCAACCATCGATCTTCGCAGACCAATAGTGTATCCCCTCGGAACCTTGAACAGCCCCAGCGACTTTTTTATAAAGTCGAATCGCCGCGGCTTTCGCATGATTTTCGCAAGAATCAGCCGCAAAAGACGAAACGGAAAAAAGAAGAACAAAAATGGCTAGCACGGACTTCATAACATCTCCTTTAAAATCGATAAGATCTTTTACCGCATTTTCTTTCAAAAAACTTGCCACGAGCAGCGGAGGAATGATGTTTGAGCATTTTATTTTTGCAAGCTTGTCGACGCCAAACTCTCTGCGACAGGATCTGAATCGACAGATGGAAAAACCCTTGCCTTTGCAAAGGTTTTTCTTGAAGAAAACTTACGCCAGAAAAGGATAGTCCGTATACCCTTCCGCGCCTGAAGAATACAACGTCTGCAAATTCAATTCATTTAATGGGGCATTCAGCAAAAGACGTTGCGGCAAATCCGGATTGGCAATGAACCAGCGACCAAAAGCCACCGCATCAGCAGCTTGACTCAAAAGCAGCTTTTCAGCGCTTTCTTTAGACAGCTTTTCATTTGCGATCAGAACGCCATGGAATTTTTTGCGAATCAAAGGAGTCAAACCATCAGCGCCTTCGTATTCGCGAGTGAAAATAAATGCGATCTGTCTTTTATTCAGTTCTTCGGCAACATAGCCAAAGGTTTCTGCGGGCGTAGAATCCCCCATATCATGAGAATCCCGACGAGGAGCCAGATGCACTCCTACACGCTCTGCGCCCCAAACAGCAATTACCGCGTCCGTGATCTCTAAAAGAAATCGCGCGCGATTTTCAATTGATCCACCATATTCGTCAGTGCGCTTGTTCGTGCCATCTTGAAGAAATTGATCGATCAGATACCCGTTCGCCGCATGCAGTTCAACTCCGTCAAAGCCAGCCTCTTTCGCATTTTGCGCGCCTTGTTTGTAGGCCTGAATGATCTCTTTGATTTCATGCAATTCTAAAGCTCTGGGGGTCACATATTCTTTCACCGGGCGCACCAGACTGACATGCCCCTTGGGTTTGATGGCAGAAGGCGCTACCGGCAATTCACCATTTAAATGGATCGGATCAGAAATACGACCGACATGCCACAACTGCATAAAAATAACGCCCCCTTTGGCATGGACGGCGTCAGTAATTTTCTTCCAAGCGCTCACTTGCTCTTTAGACCAGATGCCCGGTGTGTGGGCGTAACCGACCCCCATCGGCGTCACCGCTGTTGCTTCTGATAGAATCAGGCCTGCGGACGCACGTTGTTCGTAGTATTTTACCATTAGGTCATTGGGGACACGCCCCTCGCCGATCGCTCGGGATCGAGTCAAAGGCGCCATGATAATACGATTTTTTAAATTCAAGGGCCCCAACTTTAAGGGTTCAAATAGAACTGACATGCAGACTCCTCAGCAAAAGCAAACTTTGCTGACCATCATATAATGCAACTATAATTGTTACAATATAATTCAATGAGCACCGCAGTCCATCAAATAAAGAAAGATTCAGATTTGCAGCTGAAGGAATTTAATGTCGACCTGACTTCTTTGCTATGGTTTCAGATTTCATCTCCAGGATATCCCCCAACTTCCAGGGTCCCTCGATGGCGGCCTTCCCAGGACTAAAAATTCGAAAGTAGGCAAACCATTTTTTCCCAGGAATCGTTTTAATCCATACCTTTTGCTTTCCCAAGGGAGCCTTGGGTGAAAAATAAACATCGATGGATTTCAATCCCTTGGTCTCTTTCAATTCCTCCAAAGAGCGCAACGATGACTTTTTGGTTCCATTCTGAAGAAAACTTCGCGTGTCCGAATCATAAAGACTGACAGACCAAAAAAACTCTGTCGGCACCGGCAAAGGAATGCTGAGCTTATAGCTCTTACTACCGTCAAAGGCTCGGCCACTTCCATCTGTATACGCCCCCCAGGTCAAAGTGCCTACCCCCGAGTCGCGCTTCATCTGCGCAGCGGAAATGCCCAGCGATTGAACGAAGTAACGGTCACGGGCTCCGGGGTCCTTTTCCGGTTCTAGAGCCCAGGATGGGTCCGTACTTAAAAGCACCCACTCCCATCGTCGATCGCCCCAATTCACGCGGTCGGGTCGGTCCGAGGTAAAAGCCGTCTTCAGTAGTTGCTTTTTCCCTTCTTTGGCGGCTGCGGCCAAAAAAATTTTCGCCGACTCGTTCGGCTTAAAGATTTGATTTTTTTGAATACCAAACGTCTTCAGCTGATCGTACATTTCCTGATCCTTTTGAGGCAATGACTCGTCTTGAATCACCTGTGCCAACTTTTGCCAATACTGAAGATTGTCTTCCCATTTCACCGCAGTCATATCTGCTTTCTTTCCCTTATAACGAACAAGAGTCAGAGCTTTCGAAGGCTCTGAATATGTCAGCGGGTAAATACGGATCTCTTCAAGACTATCCTGGGCCGCATGCAGACTTTGTCCCGGTTGAGGAACGGCTTGGACGAGGATCAGAACTTTGCGGGTCGCAGATTTTCCAACGTAAGAACCCGGGGGAATCGGCTCTTTGTATTCAGACGGAATAATCACATACTTTCCGCCGTTACCCGCGTCCTTCCCCATCAAGCCTAGATCCATGATCCAACGCTGATGATGATCATTGATAAATCCCAAGAAAGCCCCTGCGGGGACTTCGACAGCATAAGCACTTTGCAAAAGATCCACCACCGCCGCCACAAAAGGCAAATTCGGATCCGTCGTCAATTTCGTCAGGGGAGCATCGGGCATGGCACTGAAGATATTTACCCCCTCTTGCACCCCCTGCTTTCGCAAACCCTCCATGAAGGCCTCCATGGATACAGTGGGGTACCAGAAACGATATAAGTCGGTGGCAGAATTCATGTCCTTAGGACGCTCAGGCGCGGCGACACCTAAAGAGGCGAAAAGTATCATCGTGGCAAAAATGAACTGCATAGGACGTCCTCCTGAATACAATCAGAATCAGAAGGAAGTTCCGCAAGAGCAAGCACCGCACTCAGGCCGTGACGAGAAGCAACCCGCCTCTTTTCTTGCGTGGTATTTAACAAACTTCTGACTTAAAAGCCCTCGTGCCGAAGTTCTGTTAAAATACTCGGCCGCGTTGAGGCCAATCCCTTGATATGATCGAGAATCAAAAAAAAGGAATCCGATGAGAGGCGATCTTCTTAAATCGTCAGAGAGATCTATTTTCATTCCCGGCCGTAATTGCTGGCGTGTGGATCACTTTCACCATGGCCGAGTTCTTATTGACTGTGCGGATTTTTATCGCGCCTTGCACTACGCTTTCAGTAAAGCACAAAAATCTGTCTTCATTATCGGGTGGGAGATCGACAGCAACATCCGTCTTCTTAGGAAAGACGAAGAGATGAAGGCGTCCCGACCATCCATTGTGGTAGATTTATTGACGCAAAAAGCGCAGGAAAATCCCGCTCTGCAAATCTACATCCTACCCTGGGATTCTTCAATTGTCTTTCTGGGCGAGCGCGAATTCATGGGCGAATACATCTGGATCAATAAGGGGCTTGAAAATATTCATTTCTGTCTGGATCAGACAATTCCTTTAGGCGGCAGCCACCATCAGAAGATTATTTTAGTGGATGATGAAATCGCTTTTTCCGGCGGCATGGATATCGCACGTCAGCGTTGGGATGAACGTGCTCATCATATCTATGATCCCGAGCGCACCGATGCCAATGGCCCCTACGGCCCTTACCATGACGTGCAAATTCTGGTAGATGGACCGATTGTCAAACACTTCGCCGAACTGGCCCGACAACGTTGGTTGCAAGCCGCAGGATATGAAGCTCTTCCCGTCAATGCGAGCCCGTCTTTTCCCGAGGATCTGCCGGCCGTCTGGCCCCGCCAATTTGAAGTCGCATATTCGGACATGGTGGGCGCCATCGCGCGCACCCTTCCCGCTACGGAAGACGACCGCGGTTCACGGGAAGTCTTTCATATGTATTTAGATCTCATTCATCAGGCCAAAGACTTCATCTATATCGAAAATCAATTCCTCACGTCGCAGGAAATTGCCGTGGCACTGAACGATCGCCTACGTCGCGAAAAAAATCTGCGTGCGTTGCTGGTCAGCTCATATGATCCTCAAGGAGTCTTTGAATCCGAAGGCATGTGGGCCAGTCGCATCGACTTCAAACGAAGCGTGGAAGACGGTGTTGCGAAAGACCGGGTGCAGTTTGCCTGCTCCGGTGTTCTAAATGAAAAGAACAAAGTAGTGCATAAGCGCATTCATTCCAAAGTGATGGTGATCGACGACAATTTTTTCGTGGTGGGGTCCTCGAATCTGACCAATCGTTCGATGACCTTCGACACCGAGTGTGACTTCGTGGTCCAAGGACGCCATAGCGAAGAGCGCCGTCATATCGTTCATCTTCGCAACGACTTGATCGCCGAGCACGCCGGTCGGACGGTGGAAGAAATTGACCGAGTCATGCACGAGCCTCAGCCGTTCAAAGCACTGATGAGTCCCTGCATATCGGGCGCCTATTGCCTTTTCGAGATCGACGATGCCCAGTTCACCACACAGAACTTTAAGTCCATCGCCAACAAGGTAGCGGATCCCCAAGTGGGAGAAGAAAAAGCTCTTTTTATTTTTCGCAACCCCAGTAAATACATGGTTCCTATCGCTTTGCTTTTCATTTTCGCCGTCAGTGGTTTGGTCTGGTTTATCAATGAACATATGGCGTGGTTCAGTCCCCAATCTGTCGAAAGTTTTTTAAAGACGGCGCGCCAATCACCCTGGGCGTTGTTACTCGTCTGGGGTGCATATATTGTTGGTGGTTTTATTCTTTTTCCTGTGACGCTGATGTCTTTGATAACCGCCGCTGTGTTTGGCTCAATCTTAGGGCCGCTTTATGGAATGTCCGGCGCTCTGATCAGTGCCACGGTGATGTTTTATCTGGGTCGGTGGATGGGGCGACGCGGACTCAACGGTTTTCTGGGCAACCGCCTGCGCAAAATCGATCATCAGTTCCGAGAGGCCGGCGTTCTTGGCGTCACGGTTTTAAGAATGATTCCCGTGGCCCCCTTTAGCATCGTCAACGTGGCTGCGGGCATCTCTTCGCTGCGCTTCTCTGATTTTCTTTTAGGAAGTTTTTTTGGCTTTCTTCCTGCCTTCATCGTGAAAGGCTTGGTGGGAGATTCCATCACGCAGATATTCCTGCACCCGACACCGCGAACTGTCGGCATGTTGATTTTGGGGATCGTCTTATGGATGCTGTTGGTCGTCGCTTCGTATTTTCTAACTCGCTGGTGGCGCCGCAGGAAGCAGTATGATTCTTAGAGTCGTCACCTATAATATTCACGGTGCTCGAGGGATTGACGGCAAAAGAGACTATTTGCGGATCGGACTTTTTTTAAAGCATCAGAATATCGATGTCGCCTTAATTCAGGAAATGGACACCCGCTTCGCTGATCGAGACTCGGTCACGGATATTGAGGAACTTAAGACGGACCACTTTAAAACATTTATCTCGGCCCCGACTATGCAAAACACTTTGGGTTGGTACGGCAACGCCCTTTTATCTCGCTTTCCCATAATAAATTACAACATCATCGACATCAGCGCCCCGGGGCGCGAACCACGAAATATTCTGGAAGTCTTTTTGGCGACCCCCAAGGGCCCTTTGCATATACTCAACACCCACAAAGGTCTAAAACCTTCTGAACGAAATCAACAGATGAAAAAACTGAATGAATTACTGACCCGCAAAAGCGAAATTCCACTGATCGTGGGTGGTGATATCAATGAGTGGCAGACTTATTCGGGCGCCCTGAAAAAACTAAATACGGTTTTACATCCCATTCCCTCGGGTCCCACATTTCCCACTCGCGCCCCGTTCCTCCGCCTGGATCGCATGTGGTGTCGTCCCGCGATTTTAGTACAAAGCTCAGAAGTTTTGAAAGCCAAAAACGTCAAATATTTTTCCGACCATTACCCGTTGATGGCAGAGATTAAACTTTATTGAAATACACCCGACGCCAGAGAAATCACTGCGCGCTTTCAGCGTTCTTTGAATTTTCCAAAAAGGAAATAAGCTCCACACATTTCTGCGCGCTGGATTGAACATAATCAAGATACTGTCGGGAAGCTTGAGGATGAAGTGTGTCGGCCACTGTTTTCACAACCGCAAAGGGAATTTTTCTGTGGGTGCAGATATAGGCAACGGCACAAGCTTCCATGTCAACCAGAGTGGCCGTGGGAAAACGACTCTTCAAATTATTTTTTCTTTCCAAGGCGCCAACAAACTCACTTCCTGACAGCAGGTCTCCTTGAAACACCTGAAAGGACTGCTCAGATAAATGCTCGTGATATTTTATATTCAGGCTCTGATCCGGCATCATAAAAATACTTTTCCGCTTTTCAGGAGCCAGGGATAGATGAAGGTCGCCACAAGCCATGATTTCGGTGCGATCGTCAAAAGTGCAAATAGCATCATGCTGTATAACTCGATCTGCGATCACCACATCGCCCACGGTCAGGCGTGAATCCAGTCCTCCTCCCAAGCCCAGAAGAAGAACATCTGTGTAGGTCGCTTCCGACAGGATTTGGGTTAAGATCATCGCGGCACTGATGGGCCCTACCCCCGTTTTGGCCACAGTGATTTTACTGCGGCCCCTGGATCTTTCCCATAAGACTACATCCGTTTGCGGCAACGTGCGACAGGTAAAACCGTCCGCCTTAACCAATTCACTGAATTCACTGTCCATTGCCGCTATAATGAGATGCTTTTTCATAAAAAGAAATTTAACAAATAATCGCCGCAATTCCTCACCTCATCGTCGCGCGTCATTCGATTCGTGTTAAAAAGCGCACAAAAGATCGTTTAGCACATATGTCATAAGCAATTACATGAATGAAAATCCGGAAGGAAACCTTCCCTTCTTATTTGTTCGCTGGCAAACATTTCCAATACGTCAGAAATCGTCCCCGGGAGGACTTAGCATGAATGCAAAGAAAATACTTATCATCGAAGATGCTAAGGACCTGTTGCTGCTCTACACGCGATTTTTGCAGAACACCGATTACGAGATCGCAACAGCCTCTTCGGCCCATCAAGCTCTTCAGTACCTAGAGAAAAACACTCCCGACCTCATCCTGATGGATCTCACTTTTCCAGACATGTCGACCATGGACTTCTGTGAAAAATTCACCGCATTGTCTCACCTCGATCAAGTCAAAAAAATTCTTATCAGCGGTCGCGATGATCTTAAAACATGGGTGGATGTGTTTAATGCGCAGGAGGGGCTGCGCAAGCCGGTTGAGCGCGCCACCATGGCGAAAGCTGTGACAACTCATTTGCCATGAAACATCTTTAAGCGCTTCATTATCCTCGACATAATGAAGGCATGCTTGCAACGGAAGAACTCAATAGGATCTGGCTGACGATCTCCAAAGATCAGACACTAAAAAAGAATGTCCACCATGAGCTCGCACAGCTTTATCAGGACGAGCTTTATCAAAAATGGTGGAGCTCTGACCCCCGCCTTCCCTTTGTCGTGGCGGAAGATCCGCGCTTTCCCATTTTACGAAGTTTAGCTTTCATTCAGAATCAGCAATTGCAAGTTAAGATCAACCGCATCGCGTCTCGCCTTTTTATAACTGACGGCGCTTGGATGCCGACGCCGATGCGAGTTTTTCCTGATCCAGATGAAGCTTTAGTTCTGCTGAAATATTGCGAGCGAAATAAGCTGCAACACTGGGCCGAATGGGTGATCGATCCTGCGGCGGGGAGGCGGCGAACACGGTGCGGATTTGCAGATCGCCTCTTTCCAACTGGTTAAAAAATTTGCGGAACAAAATGCAGTTCCGATCCGTGCGTGTTTTTTGACGTGGACTTTGGGCACACAAGAAAACAACGAATGGGAAGTTCCTCGACTGTGTCAAAAAATTTTCCCTGCCGCCAAAATTCAGTGGTGCCTGGAACAGCATGATTACGATGCACCGGATTTACCCAATCCGGCCCCTATATCTTCGATGTTGGAACATCTGGCGAAGTCACAGTATGTGGTCACGCAAGATGCCTCTGCCGTCGAACGGGCTTATCAAAAATTGGCGCAGAAACTTCTAGACGAAGGGTTCACGCACATCGCCTACGGTTTTTTAGATTGTGAATTGTAAGGGATATATTTCCCAGGGTCAGAAGAAAAAAATCCCCGAGATTGAAAACATCGCGGTCTTAATGAGTTTACAATAGGCCCTTCCTGGCATCCTCCTTGCTCTAATTAATTCCTATACTAAGGGAGGACTCATGAGTAAAAAGCAGACCAAAATCTCCTCTGGAAAAAATGCGGAACTCGACATCATCAACATGATACTGGAAGACCATAAACCTTTGAAAGAGTTGATCGAGGTGATGAAAGATTCTGAAAAAGGTCTTGAGGAACGACAAGAGGCTTTTGCCCAGTTCGCTCCTCTTCTTATCAGCCACGCTAAACCAGAAGAACAATCCCTTTATCGCTATATGAAAAGCGATGAAGAACTGCGCGAAGGTGGTTTTGAGGGAGATGTCGAACATCAGTTGGCAGATCAAATGGTCGAAGAAATTCTGCGCACGGAAGATGAAGATGTCTGGAGCGCGCGGGTCAAAGTCCTAGCGGAATTGGTCGAGCATCATATTGAAGAGGAAGAAGACGAACTACTTCCAGATTTCAAGAAACATTCCGAGACAAGTGACCGCGAAAAGCTCGGGCAACTTTTCCTGGATCTGAAAACACGCCTGCTTGAGCGCGGAGGCATGGATGCCCCGCATGAACGAGAAACTCACGCTCGTCACTAACCTAATTTATGAGACCCGACGATGTGAGCCGTCGCTATGCGATGGCTCTTTTAATCATCGACATGCAGTTAGTGGACCCAACCCTCAAGAATTGCGGCTAAAGATCCAGTGGCCATCACAATCCAAAGTGCCACGCCCATAATAAATGGCTTGATACCAACACTTTTGACCGTTTGCCGAGTAAGGTTTCCGCCGATCAGAAAAAGAGTCAGAACCAGAAGTCTTTTCGCCACCCATTCAACTCCATGACCCACCGGCTGCAATGCAGGCACCCAAGTCATAATTCCCGCCATGATTAAGAATCCCAGAATAAACCATGGCCGTTTGGCTTTCGCTTCGCCAGCCTGTTGTCCCTGATTTTTATATAGCAGTCCGATACCCAACGCGATCGGCACAATCCACAAAGCCCGAGCCAGCTTGACGGTCGTTCCCACTTCCAAAGCGTGAGGACCGTATTGCAGACTGGCGCCAACGACAGAGCTGGTATCATGAATAGCCAACGCACTCCACAGACCGAATTGGGTTTCACTCAAATTAAAATGATGACCAATCTGAGGAAAAATAAACAGGGCTAAAGCATTCAGCAAAAACACCGTTCCTAAAGCCACCGAAACTTCCGGTGGACGCGCGCGAATCACCGGCGCCACGGCGGCGATGGCGCTGCCTCCGCAGATGGTGGTTCCCACAGTAATCAAAGTGGAGGTGTTCTTTTCCACCTTCAATAAACGGCCCATCAAAGTGCCCAATAAAAGACCGACGGCAATTCCGACGACGGTATAGCCGATGCCCCGGGCTCCAACTTGTCCTACGGTGATCAAGTTCATGCCGGCGCCCAATCCAACCACCGCAAGGCTAAGCAATTGCGACGTCCAAACCTTCGTGCGCTCTTGATAAGGATTGCCCAGAGTCAAAGCTAAGACCATCCCAGCAATCAGCGCTAAGGCGGAAGAAACAGCCGGATGAAAGCAAAGTACGGCGGCAAAAGGAAAAAGAATACGAGCGATTTTTTGAGAATTCATGCTTCAAATCCTGCCTTTAATGGGCGCCGACTTCAATCTCGTATTTCTGCAAAAAAAGAACTTTCGAAAAGCACTCCGCATTTGACTTCAAACTTTTTTGTGAGAAGTTCAAAGGATTGAAACTAGCGTATTGGATTATTTTATCACTTGTCTTGCATTTACTGGCTGTAACGGCTTTGCACTGGGGTGCGACCTCAATGCCTGCCGAGCCCGTTGAGATTGTTGATCTTACAGTCATGGACTTGCCAGGCGCGGGAGCAACGCCAAAGGAAGTCACGCCTTTAACGCCGACTCCTCGCCCCCCTTCGCCGACGCCCCAGACCTCTTCTACGGATGAGCCAACAAAGCCCGCGGTGGCGACACCTTCTGCGCTAGAAGCGGATTCCTCGCCAACATCCACCGCCGGCAGTGAGTTTTCCGGTGGCACGGCCTCGTACGGCGAAATCACGCGCTTTCCGAAGGTAAAAAAAGAAATCAAGGCCCAGTACCCGGAAGAGGCGAAAAAAGCCGGCGTCGATGGTCCCGTGGTTTTAGAGATTATCATCGACAAAGCGGGTCAAGTGCGCGATGTGAAATTAGTGAGCGGTCCCGGCCATGGCCTGAACGAGTCGGCGATTGAGGCTTTGCGAAAATTCGAGTTTCAACCTGCTTTCAAAGGCGAAGAATCTGTTGCCGTTAAGATTCGCTACACCTATAGATTTAAATTGGAAGTTAACTAGGACCTTAGCGCAAAGGAAAAGTCCGTGAAATACTCAAGCCTGTTATTGTCATTGTTGATGGGACTTTCTGCCCAAGCACAGGAAAGCATTCCCTCCTTCGAAACCGTTGTTGAAGACGTCATCTTTAACACCTCGAACAAAATCGTGATCGATGAAGAAACCATTCGCGAATCGCGCGCACCGAACATCACGACTTTGCTGTCCAGCCAGGCCAATATCACGGTAACTAGCACGCCCTATCAGCCTAATTCCATCTTCATTCGCGGCGGCGATGCAAGCCACGTGATGATTCTTGTGGATGGCGTGCCCTTTTATGATGCCTCAACGATTCAACGCACCTTCAATCTCAATTCTCTGGATATCAAATCGGTGCGCCGTATTGAGATCATCAAGGGTGGTCAAACGGTGCTTTACGGCGGTCAGGCTTTAAGTGGCGTTATTAAGATTGATACAATTCCTGCCGAGTTTAAAACCAAAACAGGCCTGCAGGCGCAGATCGGCACACAGAACTTTCGCGACATCACGGCCGTGCACACCGAAGCACTTGATGAAAACAATGCGTTTATCATGCGTGGCCACGGAGCGTGGAAAGATGCAGAATCACCAGTCTTAGGCTCTGCGAAAACATACATTCGCAATAATTGGAATGCAGAGGGCACCTATGCGTGGAAGGGAAACATTGAAGGAAATATCAAGGCTCATTTTCTTCAGGATCTGAATGCCTCGCCCGCTTCCAGTCGTGCTAACAATGCTCTGTATGACACTGAAAACTTCGAGCAGTACACCCGACAAATCGGCGCTTCGTCCAACCTAAGATTCACGCAGACTCCGTGGGAGCCTCGCTTAGCCATCAGCACGCAAAACAGCTTGCGCAGCTACGACTGGCCGGTTCTTGGCCCCGACAATCCGTCGGGCACTGAAGATGATTACGGCGCCAATTTGCGCTCCGTACGCCTGGACTTCACCCCGTTCAAAGGAGACGAACTTACGCTCACAGGGGGATTGAGTTATATTTACGAGGACTTCGTTTATAGAAAAAAAGGCGCTGAACAAATCAACACCCTTTCAGAACAGCGCGGTCTTTTTCTAAAAGCGGATTATGTCTGGAATAAAAATTATTCGTTGGCTCTCGGTGGCCGCGTGGAAAACTGGGGTGACCAGGACCCTGTCGGCACCTATCAGGTGGGTTTAACGCTTTTTGAAAATACCAAGCTTGAAGCAACCTCGGGGTATAAAATTCCGTCTTTGTTCCAGCTTTACTCCAGTTATGGAAATCCGGATTTGAAAGCCGAAAATGCCAACCAATACAGTTTGATGCAAGAATGGATTATCAGCGACATTCAAAATGTTTCTGTGACCCTTTTCTATTCTGAGTTTTCCAATTTACTCTTAATTACGGGAACCCCCGGAAATTTCAAATACAACAATGTCGCGAAATCAGAAACTCGTGGCGTTGACGTGGCCTATACAATCCGACCGAACACAGCGTCCAGCATTGTCGCTACCTATGGCTATCAAGAACCTCGCGACTTTGAAAACGATCGCTGGTTGTTACGTCGCCCCTTGGTGAATGGAAGCCTGCGATATATTCAAGGCTGGGATAACAAACATTCCGCCTCTTTAGAATTTATTGCTGCGGGAACTCGTTTGGATAATGGTGCAACGGACGTGATTAGCATCCCGGGTTATGTCACAGCCAATGCTGCGTATTCTTATACCGTCAATGACAAGCTCACTCTTTACACACGTCTAAATAATCTGGCGGATCATCGTTACGAAGAGACCTATAGCTATTATTCCGAAGGCTTTAACACCTCTGTGGGTGGCGAGTACTGGTTCTAATTCGGAAAAAGAAAAAATCGGAGAGTCATCTCCGATTTTTTCTTTCTTTTTCTAAACTCGACGAGGTTATTTAACCGCGTAAATCAAACTGCCGCCTTTAAGATAGTTCACGACATTTTTAAGATTCTGCATTGAGACCGCGGGACATCCCCAGCTTCGCCCCTGCTTGATATTGGTGTCTTGAACGTAATCCGCGCCATGAATGACAACTGCGCGTGCCCGGGCATTGGAATTCGTTGTCGACAGGCCATCCAGGCGGAGCGACAAGCCGTGACCGCCCTGATAGGTTTCGGCCGTGCGATAGAAACCGATAGAGCTCGCATGGGCCCCTGAAGTATTGCTGAACTTCTCGGCAAAGCCGTCATGGTTGGCATCAGAGCCTTTTCCATGCGCGACACGAATCGCCCAGACAGCTCCGGTCTTCATGCTCACAATGTAGAAGCGCGCCTCTGAAGAATTTTTGCCAAAATCAATCACCGAAACAAAATCCTGATTCTTCAGGTTGTTTTTATTAGCATCAAAATACACCAAGGCCTTAGCTAAAGCCTCCGTGCGAACCATGCGCGTCGGATCGACGTAGTTGTATTTTTGTAAAATGCCCTCGCGTTGCGAGTCTGAAAGACTTTCCGAGGCATCTCGGGGTACTGAAGCGCTGGCTCCCGGATTGCCAACAATTTGTTCCTCTGTAGTGTCATCGGGAAGAGCGGCTGTATCTCCACCACCATTTCCCGCGCAAGCTGCCAGGATCATAAAAGAAGCTACCAATAGAGTCGCTGTAAAACGGGAATAGAAAGATTTGTTAACAGTCACTTGCATTCAACCTCCAAAGTTGTTTGATGTGCATGAACAAACCTTAAAGGAGAAAGATTACGCGATAGAAAAATTCGTTACGGAAGGATAAAGATTCGGACCAAGGCTGGGGCCGATTTCGAGAGGAACTTTAATAGCTAGGACAAAGCATGTGTTCTGACAGAAATGAAAATGTGTTTCGACAAAAAGGACGCGAAAGTTTATTGGCCTTTTTGTTCTAAAGCAGATTCCGCCAAATTGTTTTCCTGCTGGTAGCGGACATTTTCCCAAATTTTTCGACTGACCGGCCCCGGGAGCAGCCTTTCAATTTCGGATTTTTTTTGCGGCTGCAACGAGGACCACTGATACAAAATCTCTGCTTTCACCTCGCCCAAGGACTTTCGCGACTCTAAACTTTTCGTACTATCTTCTATGTATCCATTATTGACAATGTCCTTAAGGACGCCCACGGCTTCACCTGCCGGAACCTCCCGCAGTGATTCCAAAAGAAGATCCAACGCCACATTTTGCAAAATCACTTCATCCACCGTCAACGCAGGGGTCTGCAAAAGCTCACCTAATGAAGAAATCATTCGTGGATCTTTTAGCAGTTCTTGGCGCATTTTCTTTTCGTCCTCGTTCAAGAAGACCTTTCTGTGCACACGATGAAAGGCACTGAGTTCTTTTTTGTAGGGATAGTTTTTCCAGATAGGCGCACTTTCCGCCACCGGAACATTCGCCATCTTAGCAAGTGGCAGATCACTATGAACCTGTGCCGATTTCGCCGCCTCTGGAACAGAAACAGAATCGACAGCCTTTGGCACGGCCTGTATATTTTCATGAACCGAGTCCTTTTTAACAGAAAGAGAAGTCATGACCAGCATGACTCCTCCGACTGCAACTGCCACCCCCGTAAGGGCCCGCTGTTTTTTGGTCATTCTAGAATGCTCCTCGAGTCAGAGTTTTTCTGAATAAGGATCTGTTCAACTCTTTAGCTCCGTCGTTTTGGAAGTACGCCGAACCGTTCAAGTATCCATTTAGAACCAGGATATTGTGATGAATCGCCGTCGACTGAACGAAGATGTTGTAAACCTTTCCTGTATATTTCATCGGTGTGATCGAAACGATCTCATCCAACACACCACCCAGTTGCACTAAATCCTCGCCGACTTTGAAATCCTGCGCGGACTGCATAAAGCCATTTGCCGCCACCAATGGATGGTTCGGAGTGACTTTAAGGGTGCGACCCGATTTCATACGGAACTGGAGGATATCGTGTTCTGTCTCCATAAGCTCTGTGATCCACTGATCGACTTTTGTTTTTTGGATCGCTTTGCTGCCCATGCTTTGCGCGCTTTGCAAAGAGGCGACAAAGGCATAGTTCTTCGTCAACGCTTCAATGAAAGGCACATACTTCATTTCTGTGTTGCCCGCTTCCTGAGCCAGAATCAACTGTTCCGGCGTCGCACATGAAGACACACACACCGTGGCCACATAGACCGTCGAAGGCATGCTACATGCGGCAGTTTTCGAAGTCGGTGCAATCCAAGGTTTTTCGGGGCTGTAAGCCCGATTCATGAATGTCGGATACAAGTGCTGTCCGTTCGAGTTCAAAGCTACCGATGTCTTGCCCGATTTTGCCTTCACATCTTCAAACTGAGTCAGGAACTCTTTAATTAGAGGCAATTGATCCTGACACTTCACCATCCATTCATAGCGACCCTGCGCTTGCGAGTTACTCAAGCTGTCTTGCGAACAACGTCGGGCCACATAGTCACGGCAGTAGCTTTCAGCCACCCAAGCGCTGTATTGAGTTTCCGTTCCTGCTAACTGCACCTGATGATCAATACACGCGTAAGTGCTGACAGTCGTCACATTACGTTTATTGACGATCACACCAATTTGATTCGAAGGACATTTTTGTGAACTATTCGCTTCTTCAACAGAGGTTGCGGTTTCCTGGCGACGAACGGCTTCAGGATTGCCATCACAAACTCGTTCTTCCACCGGGTAAACCTGACCTACGCAACGCTCATTACTAACTTGCGTTCCTTTGTCATCCACGCAAACGAAGATGCGCGCCTGTTTACCACCACAATCCGCCGTACAAGCTGTGTAGTTTTCTGTGGGTACATATTTATATGTGGGACATACGCCGGCCGTTTTAATCGAACCCTGACGAGTATTCGAACTGATAATTTGACCGTCTTGACATTTTTGGTCTGCAACCTCGTTAAAGATGTCAAAGAATCCGGTTTCTCCGAAGGCACAAGTCAAGGACACTTTCACTTCGCCTGTAACGACTTCTGTCTTCACGGTACCGTGCGAACCGAAATCACCGCAGCCATTGTGGCAAGAGTTTTGGTTGTAAGAATCAGAGCCTGAAAGCACTCCGTTGTTACACACTCTTTCCTGGGAAACACTAGCACACGAGCCGACAGGCGAACTGGTCGAGTATAACACCTTCGATCCACCATGCGGCAGAACACTTCCATCAGGCAAGCGGCATGACTGCCCCTCACAAGAACCCTCATTGGTTACTTCTTTCACTCGAGAGGTTTCCACCCAACTTAACTTCTCGTTGACCAACTGACATTGTTCTTTGATCACATCACGATAAGAGATTTCTTTAGAACCATTCAAGCCACAAGCCATTGTCTCTGAATAGATGTCACCTTGAGATTCACGAGTTTGATCTTTCACGGTGCAGGAACCTGGAACCTCCGGCTCGGGCGTTGGTTCTGGATCAGGTTCTTGAGAGGCCGCAGTCACGGTGATGATATGTTTCAAATTGAAAAGCACCTGACTGGAATCACCTTTGAGCAACACCGCGCTGACCTCAAATGTGCCTTCTGCGGTATAGGTATGCTGAACATTTTGACCCGATGCCGAGCCACCATCACCAAAGGCCCAACGAATGGCGCCCACCTGATCAGCCAAACATTGTGGCATATAAAGAGACAAACTAACCGGAGATCCCACCTTCGCTTCAGAAGGACCCGAAATCGCGGCGGCCGCCGTACAAACCACCTGATCCTCTTCTTCAGAAATCACAATAGTTTGAGAAAGCATTTTCTCACCACCAGGATTTCCAACAACAAGAACTTTCACAGTGTAAGTTCCGGGATTAGCGTAGGTGTGTTGAATCGCTTCCATCGAGCTGACGGACGGCGTGCCGTCACCGAAAGTCCAATAAGCATCTAAAAGAGTCATCGTCTCAGGAATACCCACGTCGAAAGTCACGGGCTGTCCAGCTACTCCCACTGTCGGCGCCAACATCACAGGTTCGCCAGCAACCACCACGGTTTTAAAGGACACTTCTTGCGAAGTGACGCCACTCATGTCTTGAACCTTGGCCGTCATGATGTACGTTCCGGCCTTTTTATATACTGAAGTGACGCTGCTGGCAGTTCGTGCCGTACCACCGGCAGATTTCCACACGACTTCCTGAGTGCTATCACAGGACAGTTGCTCGTTCAGCTTATAGCGGATCGACTCGTTGGTCTGACCGACAGACTCGCCTTCGATCTTAAGGTCGGACGTGCTGATCTTTTGCGAGCCGGGTTTGCAGGTCAATGTGGAGCTGGAAAGATCCATCACTTCACTATTCTCCTGAGCCTTCTGACACCCCACCAACAGTAACAACAATCCTGTTGCAGCTAATCGCATCCCTTTGTTCATGGAAAACTCCTGGGTTGGTAATTATTATGTTTAAATTCTCAACCCATTCACTGGCTCTCTCAACTTTTTTAAAGTCCGTGGATCATCATGACTATGTAGACTCTCTAAAGATTTGACGCTTTAAAAAGGATTTTTCGAAGTTTCATTTTTTGTCGAAACTTTATTCAGACAGCTATGTCGCCGAAGGGCGTTTAGGAAAAAGAAGAATGACGGTCGTCCCAGAACCCTCACCCCGCAAGGATTGCGTGGACTCCACCTCGATCACCCCGCCAAAAAGGTGCATATAGTCGCTGACCAATGTGGTGCCCAGTCCGGTCCCGCTTTCGTTGGCGGTTCCCCGTCGCGAAAAAAGTTTTTTCCCTTTAAAGATATATTCCAGGTCCTCGGCGGGGATGCCGACCCCCTGATCCTTCACCCTTAATCCCAGATGTTCTGGCTTCTCGATATAATCAATGGTGATGCACTGACCGGGCTGGGAAAACTTAATCGCATTCGAAAGCAGATTCAGCAAAACCTGATTTACGAGGGCGGAAGGGTCCGCTTTGACGACTTTGCCTGGTGGCACGTCGATTATTATTTGGATATTTTTATTTTCAAGTTGCCAGCTGCAATGTTGAATCGCCTCGTCACAGGCGGCCCCCAGATCCACCGTCTGCAGTGGGCTTTTTGATTTTAATGAATAGACCACTTCTTCGTTACGGACAGCATGAAGAATTTTATCCAGACGCTGAATGGAAAGACCTATTTTTCGCGCATGTTCGCGAATCTGCGGTTCCTGGGCTAATTCTTCCAACATCTCGGAATGATACATGAGCCCCGACACTGTATTGGCAACGTCGTGGGACAACACCCGCACCAGACGATGATAACGTTCTTTGTCGCCCGCGGCCTGTTGCGCCAGACGCTTCTCCCGATCCAATGTTTTCAGCTTATAAGCAAGTCCCAAGGACAAAACCAACATTTCTCCCAGATTTGCAAAGAGCAACGAGTATTGGGTAAAGCTGGTCGATCTGACGAGGCCATGCAAAGACGCGATCCAAAAGAACGTACCAACCAAAACAACCAACCAACTGGCTAAAAAGTAAAGAGCCAGTCGGTTTTTCAGTTTTATCAGCGAATAGAACCCGCAAAAAATAAAGAACAGAATCGCACCGGCAATAGAAAGATCAATCCAGTAGCCGAACACAAAAAGTTCGCGATGCTTGGGCGCAAAAAAACTGACGAACACGGTGACGAGGGCCAAGCCACAAAACAGAATCGTACCGTAATAACCGACCCAAAAACTTCTGCCGATATTCAAAAAGCGTCGCACAAAGAGGGTCGCTGACAAAAGAGTCAACGAGGAAAAGAACATCAAATAGTTCGAAAAAACGAAATGTCCCTGAGGAAAAAGATAGGTGTCGAAGACTCCGTGCAGAACCATCGCGGTGACACCAAAGCTGAAAGCAAACACCGCGTAACTAAGATGATCTTTCTGTGACGTCGAAAGACCCACAAAAAAATTATAGATAACTAAAGAAAGAATTCCGCCGATGTAAAAAAAGAAAATCGCTTTGGCGGTCATCTCATTTTTTAAAAAAGTACTTTCGTCCTCAATCACCACTCGCCCGCTGAGGGCATGATGGGAGTCCCTTTTTAGGTACAAAACTTCTTCAGAGCGTGGTTTAAGTTCCAGCGGAAAAGCACCTAATCGAGAATGATAAAGACGGTCCTGTAAAGGAACCCCCGGTCCTGAAATCTGTTCAATTCCGTCTGCACCATACAGTGAAAGACGCCCTGCTAAGGGAGAATCCAAGTAAAGAATTTTCTTTTCCACTGAGTCCGAGTCATTAAAAAGTGTGACTCGAATCCATAAATCCTCTGCACTATAGCCCATTGCCAGATCCGGCGCGCTCTGATCTGCAAAAATAACTTCGCTGGGGTTTGTGGCCTGAGGGGAACTCACCCCGGTGGATAACTGCATTTGCAGACTAGCAATTGCGTTCGTGGCAAAAAAGAGTATGAACGCAACAATGTATTTCCGGAGTTCATTTAAGTACATGTACTCTTATTATTCTTTGCGATTCTATTGAGGTCAACACAATCGCTACTTCTTCGAAAGAGCGGACGGATTTACTGCGGTCATTGCTGGCTTCTTCCACTGACCTTCTCTGACTTCTTTCATAGGCGCATACATTCTTAAGACGGCGACAAAGGGCCCCGCGGGAGTCGGCAGCCAGTTGGTCTCTTTCGTGGGTCCCGGTGAAGTTCTTTGCAAGTGAATGGTTAAGCCACCATCACCATCACGTTTCAACTTTGATAAATTGTGCGAGCTGATGTGATAGCGGCTGATGGGATTTTTAACCAAATTCAAACCGGCATCATACATCGTTAACGACCAAAAGGCGCGCACCGGTGGCAAGTTGTTCTTTGTGAATCGCAACATATAGTTGTACTTGGAACCATCCAGCTTTTCGCCTTCATTGATCTCATCCACACGCCAGGCCACGGTCACAGCTTCTTCTTTCGAACTACCATAAAGCCCCAAAAAAGCGCCCACGGCGCGGTTCAGATAATTTTCTTTGAAGAACTCCCGCGTTCCATAAAGGTGACGGGTATCTCCAGTATTCTGCGCCACTTCGCGAATTTCTTGCAGCCCCTCTGCGTATCCTTTGCGAAGGGCGGCTCTTTGCTCAGGATTCAAGCGCGCCAACTCAAATGGTTGGCCTGGGGCAAGTCCTAAAGATTCAAAGTCCGCACGCAAGGCCTTTTCACTTTTTAAAACCGGCGACAATCCTAGAACAAAATTGAAAGTGGCAAAGTAGGAATCCACATCATTCACATCCAGAACAGGCGGAAATATCAAGGCAGGTTTTTGCACGGCGGTCCCTTTTTGCAAAACGCTTAAAGGCATCACCTTATATTGCGACTGCAAAGCCTGCACATTCACCAGGTCGGGTTCGTCAAAGATCTGCATTCTAAAAAGAGCCAGCGCGAACTCGGTTTCAACTTTAATAATTCGCCGAAAACCTGCTGCACTTCCCGTCCAGGTAGGACCGACGATCAGGAACGGCCCCTCTTCCCGGCCATCTTTGCGAGTACCCAGATAGTCCACGTTGTGCGTATAAAGATCCATGATCTGAACGGAGTGGTAACGGTCTTTAGTGATTTTGGGCAGTGAAATTACAAAAGGCTCTGCTCGTAAATCCATTAACAGGTAGCCATAAGCGACATCTAGATTCATCGACGGGGTTTTAAAACTGGCGTCTGGAAGAGTTGCCACGGTCCGAAGGGTGTTGACTGGGGCCTTAAAAGCTTTGGAATCACGGTTGTAGAACTGCTCGTAAATAGCCCGCGCGTTCTCGACAAGCGGATAGGCATAGATTGTGGCTTTCTTTGCCAACACTTCCAATTGACGAGCTCGGGTGTCCTCCGTTTGGCCCCACAAAATACTTGGGACCATTAACACCAAAATTAACAGCCGCATTGCCACCCCCACCAACATTCATCCTAGCGGCAAAAAAAAAGAGGAGTCCAAGGACTCCTCTTCATACTGAAATTATACAGCGACTGATATGCAATCAAACACTACTTCCCTTGCACATGAAGTTCTTCCATAGATCGTCCAAAATGTAATCAATCGTAACTTGTGGTCGTCTTCGCGCCATATTATTCAGTCATTTAGCCTCATCCCACAAGGACCCGATCATGTCGATACTCGAACAGCTTCTTGCACCCATGACCCTATCAGATTTTTCGACGAATCACTTATATCGCGAGCCTTACGCTGCGCCGGAAAAAGCGGCCTTTCTTCGCAAGAGCCTTTCCTGGAATACCTTGGATGAGATTCTTTTTACGGGTCACAAAAACTGTTGGCTTCCGCGACAGGGTCAACTGCCCACGGATGAAAACCTCAACACCGGTCAATTGACTTTTAGTCAGGCCAGAAAAGGTTTTATCGAGGGGCGCACAGTCC
This sequence comes from Bdellovibrio sp. ArHS, assembly GCF_000786105.1. Lineage (NCBI taxonomy): Bacteria > Pseudomonadati > Bdellovibrionota > Bdellovibrionia > Bdellovibrionales > Pseudobdellovibrionaceae > Bdellovibrio > Bdellovibrio sp. ArHS. The sequence continues at coordinate 2,628 of NZ_JTEV01000030.1, read as the reverse complement.
TAGTTCGTCACGCGGAACAAGCACATCCCGTTTTTGCGGCGATCGCTCGCGACTTCTACCGCCTTTTTAAGGCGCCCATCGATGTGCAGCTTTACTGCACTCCTGAGGGGCAGGAAGGATTTGACTGGCATTACGACTATGAAGATGTGTTCGTCATCCAAAGCCATGGCGAAAAAGAATTCCGTCTTCGCAAGAACTCTGTCAATCCCGGAGCTTCGCTTCGCAAAGAGTCTCAGGCCGAGGATCTTCGTAAAGAAACCAATCGCGCGGAAATTCGCTGCTATTTGAAGCCCGGTGATTGGCTTTATATTCCGGCGGGCTACTGGCATAAAGCCCTAGCCCTGACCGACTCTTACCATATTTCTGTGGGGGTCCTGAGGGGAAAAAGCAGCTCAAGTCCTTATTGAACGTGGCGATTATTATTGCTTCGAAGAGCATCCGACATCGCCGGGGGCATCAAATTAGTGATCATATCCAAGGTGGTCCCCATAAAACCTTTCTCGCTGACTTCCATCTTCATATCATTGAACTCGTCAGTCATTGCTTCGGCTTCTTCATCGGTAAAAAGCCCTTGAGCCACCATGAATAAATGATTTTCTTCCTCTTGAATGTGGTGTTCCAGGGACGATTGAAGTTTTCTGGCCGTGGTTTTCCAAGCCATATTTGCTTTATCCTGCACCTGCAAAACACGCAGAAGCGCCTCGGCCTCCATGTGCTCGCGATACGCGTGCATGGCATCGTCTTTAGAGTCTTTCAACATCCGCAGTGAATTATAAAGCACGGCTTCTTCCGCTCGAGCGTGTGGAATCAATGTCTCCACAATTTGCTCGATCAACTTCGTTCGCTGAGGCGAAGCTGTTTGAGTTTCCTCAAGTTCGATAAGACGCGCTAACAGTTCTTTGACTTCATCATGATCCTTACGGAGAGCATCGTAAATGAGCATAGTTTCCTCGCTTTTCAAATTTTATAATATTCAACCGCTCAGCAAAGAAGGCAAGTGAGGGACACTATCCATTGCCCGAAGACATGGATAAGGCGGTGCGCTTTTTCAAATCAAAAACTTCGGGTTCCGACAACACATGCAGTCTGACATCATGAATAGACATCGTCTGGTCCGCAGACGCCTCTGAAATATTGGTGTATGTCACGCCCCGGCCATCAAGTACGTAGACGGCATTTTCGCCCATGATGCGAAACTGTTCCTGTTCGACAATGATCGCCGTGCCCTCATCAATCCCAATTCCCAAAACGCCGGGGTTCAGAGCCACAGCCCCTAACAATCGGCCGATGCGTCCGCGCTGGGCAAAATGTTGATCGATAATCAGACTTTCCACGAAACGCATACCTGGAGCCATCATCCAGTTTCCCACTTTGTGAGATTCGGCATTTTCCCCACCGACAAGCATGATTTCACCCATGACACTGGCCCCGGCGGAAGTTCCCGCCAAGGTGCCCCCTTTTTTAAAAACTTCGATGATATAGTCCATAACCAAAGTTCCTCCCAGCTTGCTCGTCAACTTGAGTTGATCACCGCCAGTAAAAAAAACCACTTTGGCTTTATCAAAAAGTTTTTGTAAATCCATGGTGCGAACTTCTTCGGGTTGATTGCAATGGAAGTGCTCGATTTTTTTGACGCCTAATTTTTTGAAAATTTCCCGGTATTCGGGCCACACTTCGTGCGGGACTTCACTGGCGGCCGTGATAATGATGAGCTTTCCTCCATGAACCCGGGCGGCGATTTCTTTGAGTATTCTTTTTTCACCCGTTTTATCCTCGCGGCCACCGATAATGATCAGCGTCCCCTGGGGATGAAGCACTTTGACATGCCGGGCTTCAGATCTTCGAATCTTCTTCTTTACGGATTCCATAAACATCAAATTCCCTTCTTGAGTCAGGAGGTCTGTTAATGAAATTTAATTTTCCATCTTTCATCAGAATCTGTCCCCGAGATATTACATGTTTCATCTCAAAGGTGTTCTTGTCGAAGACCGCAACGTCCGCATCACACCCCACGGCCAGGTGCCCTTTACGACTGAGCTTTAAGGCCCGTGCGGTGTTGCTAGTAAAGTGTTTTAGTAGCTCCTCAAGTTTAAATCCGTGTTGTAAAACACAGGCTTTTATTTCGTACCAAAGATCTGCCGGTGGTCCCTTGCTTGCATCGGAGGATACTGTCAACTGATCCAACGGACCTTTCAGTTCTTTGTACACCTGATACCAATAGCTAAAGTCGCGATCCCACAAATCCAGATCGACATAACAGCCCTGTCGGGCCATTTCCACTGCTTCTTTAATCAAGGCCTCGCTGCGTCCGATGTGGGTGATATGAAAATTTCCAGGCAGCACAACGTGTTTTTCCATCAGATCTCGCAACGATTGCATGCGACGAGCGCCGTCGCCGACATGGATGTGCGCAACCCCTGGTTTATTTGCCAACATGCCACCGACGTATGAATCAATGCAGGCTTTGGCCAAATCTTTGATCTCGGGTTCTGGAGCCCGACGATCCGCGATCGCCAACTCGCCCACCCCAATGACTTCCGGAATATAAATCAGATCATCGCGCACAGAGCCCGTCAAAGTTTTGGGCGGACAATCATACCCGCCAGTATAACAGTAGGCGGTCAAACC